>CAMCII010000006.1 GCA_945874505.1 Bordetella parapertussis
CATCATCTCGACTTGAGCTTGCTGGACCGGACTTGCAGGATTTAGTTTTTCAGGATCTGCGCGCGCAGATGTCTGTGCTATTAAAAATTTCACCAGAACGACTTGAGGGGGATGCGAATATTGCAAACCTAGGTCTCGACTCTTTGTTACTCGTTGATTTTGCAAAAAAACTATCTGTATTTTTTGGTGTAAATATGACGCCCGATGTGTTCTTTGGGTGGCCAACGTTGAATCGTCTGACTCAATACTTTGAGGGAGAGTTCAAACAAGTATTAGTAGACTTTTATCGCCCTGCAACGATCGTTACGCCAGAGGTAACTGTCACCCCGCAGACACCCTCCCAGAATACACAGTTGCCGTCAGCAGCTATAGCGACAGATGCACTGACAGTCACACCCGTGGCCCTCGCCACAGCTACGTCCACGCCTAAAGCTGCAGCTAAATCTACAGGCACAACTATACCGACACCGACACCGACACCTACGGCTACACCGACCTTTACACCCGCATCTAGTCCTGCAGCAACACCGCCCTCAGGTAGCCCAATTCAACAGACAACAACTCAGCAAGAACCGATCGCTGTGATTGGCATGAGTGGCCGCTTTCCTAAAGCGCGGACAATTGCTGAGTTCTGGAATATTCTCCTGCGTGCTGAGAATGCCGTTGACGAAATATCACCAGAACGTTTTGCATGGCAAGATATTTATGGGGATCCAAAGGCAGACTGCTCGAAGTCCAACAGCAAATGGTGCGGGACGGTGCCGGGTGTAGCAGAATTTGATCCATTGTTTTTTGAAATTTCCCCACGCGAAGCTGGCGCCATGGATCCACGTCAACGTCTGCTGCTGCAAGAATCGTGGCGCGCGCTTGAAGATGCAGGGCTTGGTCCTGAGCAGCTTGCTGAGCACCGCGTTGGCATGATTGTCGGCGTCGAAGAGGGTGATTACCGGCGCATTGCCCTAGAGGAAGACGTCACGTCTAATCACGTCGGTGTACTGGCGGCACGGGTTGCTTACTTTTTGAATCTTGATGGTCCCGTCATGGCCTTGAACACTGCGTGTTCATCGTCGCTTGTGGCGATGCATCAAGCTTGCCAAAGTTTGCGCCAAGGCGAGTGCGATCTCATGATTGTTGCAGGGGTTAATCTGATGCTCACGCCCGAGCCTTATCTGGGGATGAGTCAGGCTGGGATGTTGTCGCCTACCGGCGCCTGCCGTGTCTTTGATCAGAGCGCAGATGGCATGGTGCCAGGAGAAGCAGTCGCGGTGGTCGTCTTGCGCAAACTGTCTCGTGCACAGTCTGAGGGTGATCCAATTTACGCAAGTATCATTGCGAATGGCACGAATTATGATGGCCGGTCTGGAGGCATCACAGCGCCCAGCCGAGATGCGCAGGCACGTTTAATCCGCGAGGTTTACCAGAAGGTCGATGTGAATCCCGCGCAGGTGAGCTATATCGTGACACACGGTACAGGCACACCGCTCGGCGATCCGATCGAGGTCAACGCTCTGCAGGATGTCTTCAAAGGCTCGGGGGCGAGCCCTGCCTCTTGCGCACTGACTTCGCCAAAATCAAATTTTGGCCACACCTTTGCAGCCTCTGGTATCGTCAGCCTCATATCACTCGTGTTATCGCTTGAGCAGCGTACCATCCCCGCTAGTCTGCATTGCGACACCGAGAACAACTATATCGACTGGAAAAACAGCCCTTTTTACGTCAATAAAGTGACTCGACCTTGGGAGGTCAGTGCAAACGCGAGAGTGTTAGGCGGGGTCAGCGCGTTTGGCATGAGTGGCTCAAACGCACACTTGCTACTTGAGGCGTATCCGACTGAAACCGCCAATCAAGCCACGACGGCCTCTTCAACCGTGCCCAATCAGCTCTTGGTGCTCTCGGCCAAATCAGAAACGGCTCTGCGTGACAATGCGCTGGCTTTGGCGCAGGCCTTACAAACTAAGACATTTAGCCAAACAGATTTGCCTGCAATCAGTCACACGCTGCTTATCGGACGTAGCCATTTTCGTTATCGCTACGCAATTGTTGCTGCAAATCTGCTCGAGGTTGTCGCTCAACTGGAGGCCTTCGCCGCGGGGTCTTCAGAGACTATGTTTGGTGTCGTCGCCAGAGGGTTTAAACCGCTAGCGGTACTTCAGAACTCTTTGCAAACCATGCTCGAGCAAGCTGCGGCGCTAGACAGTTCGCCGATTGAACAGCGCGCTGTGCTAGCTGGGGTCGCACAGTTTTACTGTCAGGGCTACGTTCCTGAGTCCGTGCTGCTCAATCGGGTTGCCCACAAGCGCCTGCATTTACCTGGCTATGTCTTTGCTCGCGAACAACATTGGCGCGCCAAAAAAAATACAAAAACACTTATTCAAACCGAGCCCCTTGACGCCCTAGCACTATCGAAGATTGAGCCTGAGGGTGAGCATGCGGCTCTTGCTGCCTTGGCATCGTATGTGTTGTCTCCCAGTTGGCGTGCCGACGCTGTAGCCGGTTTGCATGTGCGGGGAGCAACGGACATTCAGC
This sequence comes from Bordetella parapertussis, assembly GCA_945874505.1. Taxonomy (GTDB): domain Bacteria; phylum Pseudomonadota; class Gammaproteobacteria; order Burkholderiales; family Burkholderiaceae_B; genus Zwartia; species Zwartia parapertussis_J. The sequence continues at coordinate 2,527 of CAMCII010000006.1, forward strand.
CAGTCAAAACATTGCTGTGGCTGTTGACAAACGGTGAAGTACACGAGCAGGCAGACCTAGCGCTGCGTTCTTCTAGCCATGATGTGGCGCAGCGGTTTGCCGAGCTCGCGCACCAGGTCATGCAGGGGCTGCGTGATTTGCTGATCAGTCGACCCGAACAATTCCTGCTGCTTCAAGTCGCTGTCTGCGGAGAGATCCCTTCAGCAGTGGTAGAGGGTTTGAGTGGTCTATTACGTACAGCAACGCGTGAAAATCCCGCACTGCACATTCAGTTGATTGAGTTGGATTCAGCCTTGCCCACCGAGGCACTGTCTGCGTTGTTGGCTGAAAACGCTGAGGTACCAAGAGTCGAACGGATCCGCTACAGGCGGGGCCTGCGCGAAACACTCGAATGGGTAGCGCTTGAGCAAGCCTCTAGCCCAAGCGAGTATCCTAATCTGTGGCGTCAAGAAGGTACCTACTTGATAACAGGTGGTGCGGGTGGCATAGGGTTAATGTTGGCTGAAGAGATTCTTGCGCGTGCGAGTCGGGCGCAGGTCATTGTCTGCGGACGCACGCCCGTAGCCGAAGTGTCAGAACGTCTGCGCCAAACCGCAGGTCTGTCTTACAGACGCTGTGATCTCACACAGAGCGTCGAAGTTCAGAACATGGTGCGAGCGATTGTTCAGGACTTTGGCGCCTTGAACGGCGTGTTTCATTGTGCCGGGATCGTACGCGATGCCCTGCTGATCCATAAAGATGAGAGTGATTTTCAAGCAGTACTTGCCCCAAAAGTTTACGGGTGTGTCGAATTGGATCTGGCAACACAGGCTCTTGAACTGGATTTCTTTGTTTTATTTTCTTCTCTCTCCGCCGTATTTGGTAATGTCGGTCAGGCAGACTATGCCGCAGCCAATGGGTTTATGGATGGTTTTTCTGTTGATAGACAGGCGCTGGTTGAACGTGGCTTGCGCTCTGGACGCACTCTAGCAATCGATTGGCCGCTGTGGGAACAGGGCGGCATGCGTATCCACGCAGAACGTGTCGCGCAACTTTTTGAACAGACTGGGCTCCAGCCGTTAACGCAACAGCAGGCCATGCTAGCCCTAGAGCAGGGGTTAAAGAGCGATGTGTTGCGCTTGATGATCCTGCAGGGAGACCGCGCTCGCATAGATGCGCTGTTGTTGCCTCAAGCCATGGGCGGCAGACACGCGCCTGCCCAAGAGGTCTGGGCTGCCTTACCAGCTGAGCACATGCAACCGACCTTGATCAACATGATCCGAGAAGTCCTCTTACTCGCTGGAGACCAATCGGTTGACGAGCAGGCAACGTTTTATGAGCTTGGTCTAGACTCGATTCACGGTGTGAAGTTCGTTCGTGATCTCTCGCTTCGGGTGGGCCAGCCACTTCGTGAGACCCTGATTTTTGACTATCCGACAATACAGGAGCTAGCAGGATATCTTGCGCGCACGTACGCCCGCAGCAGTCAAAGTCAGAGTCCGTTATCACAAGCGCAGTGCGTGACACCAGCCATAATCGCTGCACCGTCTACCGCTGGCGCAGCAGCTATAACCGTCGCACCAGCTGCAGCCACCGCATTAGCTTCAACCGCTGCACCCTCTGACGCTGGCGTACCAGCTATAACCGTCGTACCTGTTACAGCATTAGTATCAGCTACCACCGGCTCGACTCCAGAGACCACTGAATCTCGTCAACGTTTTGCTGAATTGCGGGCACGTTATCCAGAAATTGTGCTGTTTGGGCCTCATCAGGCCGGCATTCCTATCTTATTCTGCGTTCATCCAATGTCTGGAGACGTTGGAATTTACGGCAAGCTCTCTGAAGCCGCTGGTAACCGGTTTCAGATCATAGGCTTGCGCGCAACAGGATTTTTAACTCAGGCAATACCTGCACAATCCGTCGAAGCCATGGCTGTGCGCTATGCAAGTTTGATCCAAGAGGTGGACCCAGTCGGACCTTGGCATTTGCTAGGTACCTCAATGGGTGGAACCGTTGCCTACGAAACCGCTCGTGAACTTCAAGGCGGGGGTGGAACGGTCGCCACGCTGCTGCTGGTTGAAGCACCCTTGATTGACAGTGAGGCCGCGGCTGAGCCCTGGGCTAGTGAGCCAGAAGATAACTTTCTGTTGAATGCAAATTTTTTGCTCATCAGTATGCTGCATCTCGATCCTGAGTTTCGACGCCGTAAACATGAAAATTTGGTGCATTGGGCTGAACTTGAAATTCGCGCAGACGAACTCACAGCAGCGGGTGTGCGCCTCGGTGCGGGCTATCCAGAGCCCGAACAGTTTGTCAATGCGCTGGTGGCGTGCATTCAAAAGCGTGGCGTTACGCGTTCTGCAAGCGAGCTTGCCGAGCGTCTGCGCTCGATGTCGACGATTCATCTTTGTAACTTGCGTGCCTTGAATCGTTATCGGGCTAGGCCGTGCCCGCGTCAAAGCGAAATCAACGCACTCCTGCTGCGTAGTCGCACTGGCTGTGCGACTTCAGCCTCTGTCTATAACCCTTCTTATCTCTTAAGCGTGCAGAACCGGCCCGGCGCGATGAATCCCTATTTCGAAGCCTGGTCCGGCTTGATCCCTAAGTTAACGACGCGACAGGTCAGAGGAGACAATCACTTTGACTTGCTCAGTGACGCTGACGCGGTCCAGGACATGTCAGATATTGTGCATCACGCTTTGTCTGAGCCAAGTCCGGCGCCCGTTCCTCCGGCACCGGCGCCAACAGCGTGCAAAGCAGACCTGTTAGTCAAAGCCTACGGTGCTACTGACGCAGAACGCCTTGCCACTCTAAGTTTGCAGTCGATCGCAGTCCTCGATGAAGCAGATAGGTTGCCTAGCGAAGCCTCCACGGCAGTAGACGTAAAGCCTCTTGCTGCCGCCTCTTCGCAAGCGATCGCCGTGATTGGCATGTCAGGAAAATTTCCTGGTGCAGAGACCCCAGAGCAGTTTTTCCAATTATTGATGGGTCAGCAATCAGCTCTGGTACCACTTGTTCAGGATCGCGACTGGGTATTGAATGGTTGCCGGGTAACGCACGGTGGTTTTTTATCGAATATCGATCAGTTCGACCCCGTGTTCTTTCGCATACCTCCTAACGAAGCGCAAATGATGGAGCCTGCTGAGCGCCTGTTCCTGATGGAAGGATTCAGAGCCATTGAAGACGCTGGCGTTGACCCGTTGAGTCTAGGCGGCTCAAACTGGGGCGTATTTTGCGGTGGAGGGGGCGATTACACCTTAAGAATTCAGGCGCTCACAGGAATTTCACCTCATGTGACGCAATCTGCGGTTCCTGGTCGCTTGGCTTACAGCCTGAATTTGACTGGGCCTTGTGTTGCTGTTGATGCCGGCTGCGCCTCCTCGTTGCTCGCCGTTGCGCAAGCTTGCGATCACTTGATTTTGAATAAGTGCGAGGTGGCGATTGCAGGCGGAGTGATGATTCAGTCGACTGCGAATTTGCTTCGCGCTGCCGACGGCAGTGGTGTGCTCTCAGGGGCAGCAAACGTGTATGCGCTGGATCAACGTGCAGCTGGTATGTTGCCGGCCGAAGGCGTGGGCGTTTTGGTGCTTAAGCCGCTTGCAACTGCCTTGCGCGATGGTGATCGGGTACATGGCGTGATCGAGGGCTGGGGCAATAACCATAGTGGCAAGACAAACGGCGTCGCTGCACCAAGCGCGCAGGCGCAGAAAAATCTGATGCACAATGTTTATCAGCAGTTTGCAATTGACCCCGCTGGTATCGATCTGATTGAGGCGAATGCGACAGGTACGCCGCTTGGTGATGCGCTCGAGCTTGAAGCCTTGACCGACTTCTTCGCACTCAGTCAGGCGCGTCGTCCTTCTTGCCTGGTGGGGAGTGTTGAAAATCATATCGGCCACGCTTATCAAGCGTCAGGTGTTGCGCATTTGTTCAAGGTATTGCTCGCGCTTAAACATGAGTTGATTCCAGGCACTCTGAATGTTGAGGAGCCGCTTCCAGGGTTTGCAAAAAACCCCGCTGGGCTCTATGTTACAGCTCAAGCGACACCGTGGCCCTCGATTCCTAATCGTCTCAGACGTGCCGCACTCAACAGCTTTGGTGCGACCGGCACGAATGTGCATATGGTCATCGCGCAGGCGCCTCAGCGTCTTGAAGGCGAGCGACCACTGAGGCAGCCACCCGTACCGCGCCCTTTTACGTTGCGTCGTTGCTGGCTCGAAGCACCGAAAAGCGAGGCGCGCGTTCAAAGGACGGTGGACACTTCGCTGAGTGACCGCATTCACGACATCATCCGTAGCGTGACTGGCTACGCTGCAGACGATATTGATTTGCATACACCTTTAAGTCAGTATGGAATGGATTCTCTGATGAGTATGCGGATGCTGGCGGGCATCAACACTCAGTTTGGAAGTTCTTTGCAACTGGCGGACCTCTTGACTAATAATACAGTCTACAGCCTGACACAACTGCTTCAGGAGACAGCTCAGTCAGGTACAGAGGCGGTTGACTTACCCGCCCAAGCTCGTCAGATTTTTTCAGAAACCGACTATCGGGCTGCAGGTTGGTTTGGTGAAAGGCTGCGCCGCCTGAGCAGTCAATATCGTGCTGTGAAGGCATTCAGCGCTGTTGCAGACGTTGCCTCGCTTTCGGTTTGTTTGCCTGTGCTTGAACGGCTCGCAGCACAGGGCATCGGTGTTCTGCATGCCGAAAATAGTCTTTATTTTGTTGCGTATAAAACGGTTGACATCGGCACTTGTCTGTCAGAGTCAGATCAAAGCACTCTCTCAAACTTGCCTCAAGCAAACCTCTATCTGCCAAGTTCACAAGAGCAGGCCCGCAATCTTTATCACTCAGAAGTTTTACACAGCTCTGCCTGGAATATTCAGCATATTTTTTCTTCAGCTCGCTCTGTTCTGGATGAAGCCCGACTCGTGCGTGCTGTAAGTCTTCTCGCTCAAAAATACGATGTGTTGAGAACTCGTTTTGTGACTTTGAATGGTCAGCCAGCTAGATGGCTGCAGGTGGTGCAGCACGAGGCACCCTCAATGTTAGAGGTCGTACAGGTGAGTGCCACAAGGACGCTTCAGTCGGTGCTCAATGACGCGCAAGCTTTGCTGCTGCCGGTTGATACTCTGCCAATATGCCGGATCTGGGCCGCTTTATCCGAGGGACAATGGAAGTTCGGTTTTATTATGCATCATGCCTTGGCAGATGCATTTACTGGCCCTTTGTTGTTTGCTTCGCTCATGGAGCTTTACGATCGTCTCACACTTAATGATGAGATGTCGGCATCCCCAGTCGTAGCAAGTCAGACAGAACAGAATACCGTAGCGGCTCGGGCAGAACAGAAAGCGGCAGTAAATCAGACGAAACATGACTCCAAAGCGAGTCAGGCCCAACCGTACTCCGAGTCAGATCAGGCGGATCAGTACTGGCAGTACACCCTCACGCAGTTTGGTTTAAGCGACCGGGCAGGTTTGGCCAGTCAACAATACTGGCAAGAGCAACTGGTGGGTCTGGAGGGTGGGATGCGCTTGCCGTATAGCCGTCAAAGTGGAGCAGAGGCCGAGTTGCAAGAGGCTTCGGATCATTATGCGGTGATGGTGGCTCCGGAGTTTGTCGAGAAAATCAATCGGTTCGGTCAAGAAAGAGGGATCACGTTTACGCAGTTGTTTACCGCTGCAATTGCCTGCGTACTGGTTCATGGCATGGGTAATTCTCGCGCGCTAGTTCGCTATATTTATAGCAAGAGAGATCGTTCTGAATTTTTAACTACACCAGGCGAATTCACAAATATACTGTTTTTGGCACTGGATGCTCCTGCGACGCTGACCAATATCGACTATCTCTTTCAGACACGTCAATTGACCTTCGAGGCTTTGCGACATAGCGGTTTGAATTTTGAGACCTTGCTCAAACTTGCAGGTATCAAAGATCTGGCTGATTACTATCGGCAACGTACCGACGTGATGATTGACAGTGTCGATTTGGATAGCGGCGCGTCAGCTAAGGCCGAAGAGTCCCCGACAACACCTCGATTCGCGAGTGGTGCTGCGGGGCAAGGAGACGCTGTTGCCACTCTGTTCTATCAATTGCTGAAGGTCAATGGACAACTTTATATTTCGACTGTATTCCGAAAGTCACTGTTCGCAGAGACTGAAATACGTCAGTTGACCGCGTTGATTATCGGTCTGGCAGGCAAGATGATGACAAACCCAGAGCAATCGCTTGGCAAACTACTTGCTCTGGCAAATGAACCGCTTGAACAGATTAGGCAATGGACGAATCGCTTTTCGTCTGCTCCAGTGAAAGAGAGCCAAGTGCAAAGCCTGATTGCTCGAGCGCCACTCGAGTCAATACCCGGTCGGACTTCAGCCCCCGTCTTTTCAGAATTATCGAGTCAGACATCAGTGTCAGCTCTTGCCGAACGATCAAGCAAGACATCGGTGCCAGTCTTTACAGAGTGTCAGCGCGTCAATCCTATTAAGGTAGGCCGCCCCGTTTTTTGGGTGCACGGGGCTTTCGGTGATGCGTCAGTTTATTTGCAATTGGCCCAAAGCATTGAACGCCCGTTTTATGGATTACAGGCGCGTGGCTTGTTTGACGACAAAGAACCACTGGTGGGCGTTGAAAATATTGCTGCTTTTTATGTTGAGATGATTCGAGCGATTCAACCGCAAGGGCCCTATGATCTGGGTGGCTACTCAATTGGTGGAACACTCGCGTATGAAATCGCGAGGCAGTTGCAGATGGGCGGCGAGTCAATCAATAGCCTGACGCTTGCCGATCCCTTGTTTCCACAGCATCACCGCTTGTTAGGGGGCGACTTATATGATCTCTACGACTTCCTTGTGGGTGGCTTGCTTGACGTACCTATTCCTACTAGCAGCCATCACATTGAGCTCTCGAATATTGGCGTCATTGAAAAACCCCCCAGGGCGCTACAAGAACAGCCTGATCGGTTGCTTAGTAGTTTTGTCGACTATTGCCAGAGGATGGGGATGACCAAGCGCGCCGATTGGATCGCAAGTTATCTGAAAAAAATGGCGGAGATTCAGATTGGTTATCGAGTCGCCGATTACATGCCTGAACCGCTGCTCGACAACATCGCACACGTGCGCTATTTTAAAAATAAGACAGGGTTATTTTTTACCGCATCAGAAAACCGAGCACGGCAAGAGCCCGATCCCTTGTCCGGTGTGGACTATTGGTCCGAGTGGCGTACGTTACTCCAGGGCATTGAATTTGAGGACATTGATATCGAGAGCCATCTTGCTTTGTTCAAAAGCGTTTCGGCACGCACTGTCATTGGCAAATACTGTCAGAGTATTTACGCAACGTCTGCGAGTGAAGTTCTCGACAGAGCCTCGAAGTCAGTCACTGATCCGACCGCCGTGACGAGTCACAAGAGCGCCGCAACCCCACCGCACACTCACGAGGCCGCCTCCCAGCGAGTAAGCTTACTTGAATTGCTGGCAAAGTTGCTATGCGTATCTGCGCACGAGATTTCTGAGCATGTGCACCTAACCGAATATGGCATGGACTCTATGTTGAGCGCTCAGCTTATTCAACACTTACGTCTGGATTTTGGTGTAGACCTTGATTTGGTGACTTTGGCGACTCTTCAGACCTATGGGCAACTTGCTCAGTTTGTAGACTCTCAGGTGGCCGCTCAGCTGCGTGAGAAAAATGATCTGTCCTCTGATGGTGTACCCGAGGTGCCTAACCCGCTCGTGCTCTATAGACGTTTTCCAGAACTGATCGCCTTAAATCGTGGACAGGGTAAACCAGTATTCTGGTTTCATGGTGGCTTGGGCTCAGTAGAGTCTTACCGAACGATTGCTCAACAAGTTAATCGACCGTTTTATGGTATTCAGGCACGGGGTTTCATGACTGAGCGTCAAGCGCTGCGCGGTGTCGAGGCGATGGCCGCCTATTACATACAGATTATTTTGGCGGTCCAGCCTGTGGGACCCTATGATTTAGGAGGCTACTCCCTGGGTGGCACGCTGGCATATGAGGTGACGCGTCAATTGCAAGAGCTGGGAGAGCATGTGCAGACCATCGTCATGATCGATAGCTATGCTGTGGTTGACTCTGCGGTCAATCCATTATTTGAAAAACGTCTCATGTTGGGCGTGGTGAATATGGCGTTACAGTCGAACAGTGGCCAGCTAGGCGCAGGGTTAGATCGGTTGCTTCACCGAGATGACCTCGATCTTTCACAAGACGACGCTGGGTTCTGGCGTCAACTATTAGGGCTTGCGCGCAGTCGTGGACTGACAAAGAGTGACGAGCAGTTGCGCGCCCAGTTGCTACAGATGAGCAAGTTTGGGCATTCTCTTGTAGCGGATGGCTTTGAAGTGTCTGCGCTCACACAGCCTGAGGCGGTGCGTGGCTATTATTTCAAAAACGCTAGCGGAAGTTTTTACGGCGCCTTAGAACCCCATTTTGTTGTAGGAGCACTTGAGGCGTGTTTTGCCGACAATGTCCAATACTGGGAGGCCTGGCAAAAGAATATTCCCTTGCTAGAAATCGTGGCTGTGCCCGCCAGCAATCATGTGTCTCTGCTTTCAGACGCTACAAGTTTTGAAACGATTACACAACATTGCCGCAACCTTTACCTGACCGGTTAGCGCAATACCCGTTGGCGGTGTCCGTGATCGGACCCAAATAATCAAGAGCCCTGAGCGAATTGATCGATGGGTGCCAAATCATCAAGCACCCTGGGCCGGTCAAGCGATCTGTTCCAAATCATCAAGCACTCTGCGCCGGTCAAGCGATCTGTTCCAAATATTCAAGCACCCCGTGCTGGTCGATCGCCTGGCTGAGCCCTTGGTAGGTTGCCTCCCAAAAAGAGATGCCTTTTCTTTTTTCGTCAGTCTCCCACCAGGCCAGAATAGGCGCAATATCCGGTGTAGCAAGGGCACTGAGAAAGTAGATGGCGATCCTCGCAATGCTGAAGCGATAACTATCCCATAGCATCTGGAAGGGATAGTCTGTCACCCCGTTCGCAAGTAACTGCGCGTGGTAATTTTCTATCATCGACCGCTCACAGCTTTTACGCTGTTCAGAACGCAGTCCAGTCATCAACAGGTACGCTAGGTCGTAGGCGCCGCTATCGCGCGCAGCCATTTGCCAGTCTATGAGGCAGATTTTTCCTTCGGGTGCGCTCGGAAACAGAATTTGATCGCGATGCAGATCTCCATGGCAGAGCGTCTGAGGCTGTTGTTGTTCGTAAGCGATCAACCTGTGGGCCTTCTCGATCCACTGTTCAAGTAAAGCAATCAAGGTTTCGTCGATTTCAGCCCTGTAATGATGCCGGATGTTGGTCAGGGCAAGCTCGAGTTTTGCCAAGATCGGGTCAACAATGAAGCTATCCTGTCCTTGGCAGAGCGCTGCAAGTTTTGCAGACTGATTCCACCATCGCGCATGGAAGGGAGCGAGCTGATCCAACACAGCTTGTATATCTTGAATGTGTCCGTCATACACACTGGTGGCCCTTGTGTCTTGAATACATTCAAGTAATAGACCAGTCTGATTCGTGACAGGGTCATAATGTGCCCAGTAACAAAAAGGGATCGACAGGCCTGGTTGATCAGCAAAATGTTGATAAAAAGAGAACTCTCTTTGAAATCCGCGATTTGCCACTAACGCCTCTTGAACTTGCGGATGGTTCGAAGAGAACTTGGCAACCAGATGGCTGGGATTTGGGTGCGTGTTTTGTTTCGCGAGCGCTTGTTGGGCGAACGTGAGCTCAAGGATGTGCACCGTTGAGGTCATGCCCTGTTTGGCAGCAGGCCTTGTAGAAAAGTCGATAAGCTTTGCCTTGAGCGCGGGGCGGTGGCGTTGCAGACAAGTCTCAAGCCAGGCAAGCGTAATGTCGCTGGCCTGCTTTGGCACGAACTTACTTTGGTTGTGTTTCATCTTTGAATATATTCGCAAAGTCATGTTTCATGCTGACCTTGCGCAGGTGCGTGATGTCAGCGACCCCACCAGCGTAAACGTACTCGCGAGCGCCATCATCGTGATCGAGCCACATTGCAATGCTCCGATGGTTCTTGTTTGAGAGTGCGTAAGCCAGCATTTCGTTGTCGCCACTGGTATTGCCGAAGGCGAAAATAGGCTTGGCGCCGGTTGCGTAATGAATAGTGATGGGTTTGCCGCTACCGACTGTGTTGTCAGAGAGAAATTGTGTGCCCATTAAAAAGTCATTGTCAGAAAATAACATTTCTCGTTTTAAACCATGAAGGTCTGTCAACGGAATGGCGGTAGCTGGGTGAACCATGCAGCGTACAAAAAACTCTTCCGAGCCAGAGACGATCAACACTCTAAATCCGTTTGCTCGCAAATAGCTGATTAGTTCAAGCATTGGCGCATAGAAGAGTTCGCCGTAGGCACGATTGAATTTTGGGTGTTTGACGGTTTTGCCGAAGGCGTGAACCTGTTGACAGTATTGCGTGGTCGAAAGACCTTTTCCTGCTTCGATGGCTTCCAGCACAAGATTTTTATCAAGAAAATCCAAATCCCCTTTGCGTACCGCTTCAAAGGGTTGAACCTTTAGATTAGGATTATCTTGAGCGAGCCTTTTAAGATACGACAGATTGAACTCTCGGATGACTGGTCTGGGCTGCTCAATCAAAATCGTGCCATCCATATCAAAGCTTGCAATCCGTACTTCGGGTGGGACGTAGTCTTTTGAACTTTTGTCGGTGACCGCCTGCACAAAGTCAATGATGGCTTGCTTGTTCGGGCCAGCATTCCAGGAAGGCAGTGGATTGGTGGTGGCGGCCTGAACAGAGCTCAGTACTAAGAAGGTTAAAAAAACAGCGCGAACCATTTTGAACAAGTAAGAAGCGCGATCAACTACCATGAATGATTCTCCTGTGCAGGTATATCGGTCGATCGGTTGTGTATATCATCCGATCGATTGTCGGTGGGTATTTTGTTTAGTTGTCAGAGCGGGATTCATCGACTCATTCAGCTGCATCAATGATTTAGTCAGCAGCGTTGGCTTAAGTATTCAGTATGCAGAGTTCGAACAAGGCAAGTGGTCACTTCAAATCGGCCAATCAATTGCAATCGCGGGAGACTGCTCGCGGATGACGCGTATCAGTTTGCTCAGTACCTCTCCGGGCCCCACTTCACGAAATTCATTGATTCCTGCCCCTAGCATGACCTGTATGGTTTCTGTCCATTTGACAGGGTGGGTCAGTTGCAACGAGAGCATGGCCTGAATCTGGCCCGGCGGATAGGGCCGAGCCTGTACGTTTGAGAGAACTGGGATTTTTGGTGCCGAGAAGCCGAACTGGTGCATGAATGTTTCGAATTCATCGCGTGCAGCTTGCATATAACGAGAGTGAAACGCTCCGCTGACCATGAGTGGGATGTACGTGCACCCAGGCGTCTGGGCAAATAGTTTGGCCGCATTGCGCACATCTTGTTCCAGTCCAGACACCACTGTTTGGAGGGGTGAGTTTTCATTGGCGACATCGAGAGTCGTGACTCCCGAAAGTCTAAGTATCTCAGCGACTTCGTCCGCGGCAAGGCCTATGACTGCAGCCATACCACCTCCTTTGATGCGCGACATGATTTCGCCGCGTTTTTGCACGAGCTTCAGGCCAGTAGTGAAGTCAAACACGCCGGCGGCATGTAATGCGTTGTATTCGCCGAGGCTGTGTCCGGCCAAGAGGTCCCCGCCTTGCCCTGAGCTTGCCACTGCGTCACGATAGGCCATGGCGTTGACCGTAAAGAGTGCTGGTTGCGTAAATTGGGTCTGTCCGAGTTGACGCGAAGGGTCTTTTAGACAGAGTTCGCGAATCGAGTAGCCTAGCACCGCATTGGTTTGTGCTTCTATGTCAGGGTAACGATCAAACAATCCTTCCCCCATGCCGACTCGTTGTGATCCTTGTCCAGGAAAAACATAGGCGACCGAATTCAGCTTCATCATACTGTTGCAATTCCTTGTAAAGGCTCAAAACCGTGCCCAATGACTCGTTAAAGATATTATCACCGGCGCCAAAGCGCGCGTCGAACAAATGCGATCGGATAGGTGCAGAAGTCACGATGTAGTCATCATCGGGTTTGATCTATTTTTAAGCTCACCTAGTTTGTTCAAATATCGATTAGCGTAAGGGTGGCAAGCTTAAATCAAGGATTGTTTAACATGGCTGGGCGAAAGTCAGTTAGCAAAACTGATGATTTGCTCGAGTGGTAGCACTACCTTCGTGCGCCTAGGATGTACCAGCGCAAAGGATAGCGTTGGTGAGCTAAGTGAAATAAAGCGATATTGAGAAAAATTTTCAAACTCCCCTGACCAGGCGCGTCCCTCAGAGATAGAATCTGCCCGAAGTTTTAAAACAGAAAATGGAGTTGTGAGTCCGCACTGTAAGATTTTGCTCAGTGACTCTTTGACCGTCCAGACTCGGATATAACGCTCTGCTTCTGAAGCACAGAGCTCAGTTGGTGGGAGCTCATGAGTGTCGACATGCTGTTTAAGGGTCTCTAGTACTGCATTGTCGTGCCACTCAATATCAATCCCCAGGGGGTGGCCTGTCGGAAACGCGATTGCAGCCGCAAAGGTGCCGCTATGCGTAATACACGCAGAGAGCTCATCGCAGCCCGGACCGATGACCACCGGTTGCTGAAATACACCGGGCCTGATGTGAATCTCGGGCGCAGAGGAGGTCAGTGACAGAGACAACAGCGCGCGTTTTGCCGCGTAGCGACCCATCAGGTAGTCTTTTTTTCGCTTCAGCGCACTTAGGGAGTGAAAGTATTTCAGTTCTTCAGGGTGAAGCACTGACTCAGGTTGGCTGGAAAGGGCTGCATACTGTGAAACGTGTGTCAGGAACAGGCAGGCAGTTTGGCGGCCTGATTCGCGCGCGAGCTCGACGGTGAGCAGCAGCCCATGGGCTCGAGTGCCGCTTATCTCAGGCCAGCGCGCAGGGTTGTGTTCATGCATGAGGTACGCTGAGCCTCAGGTAAAAGCGATCAAGGAATTTTTGACGGATACAGCAAACCGTACTATACGCTGTAGAATTGAATGTATAGGTTGCAACTTCTTAGCGATTCGCACGTTTTAAAGGTCCGGCGGGCATGATAATCGGTTTACCTAAAAAAATAACAAGACTCACGTTGCAGTGGTGTTGGCGTCACATTATCGTGTTAATGATCGTCGCTGTGCTTGCGGTAACGGGTTTTATCTTGCTTTTTAATCGCATCGTCGTGGTGATTCCGGCAGGTAGCATCGGTGTGATCTATCGGCCGTTTTCCGAAGGTATTGATGTTCAGCGTGTCTATCGCGAAGGTTTGAATCTGAATCTACCCTGGAACAGCGTCACACAATATAGTACGCGTGTCAATGTCGAGACCCTTGAACTCACGTTGTTGACTGCCGATTTACTTGAAACTCAGGTCACAGTGTCGTTTCAGTATGAAATCAATCGTCTGACGGTACCCTTGCTACATAAGTATGCGGGTACTGATTTTCTGAAAAAAATCATCGTACCGCAAGTGATCTCTGCTGTGCGTGAAATGGTTGCCAAGCACAGCTCTAAAGAAGCGTTTACTGATGAAATTCAGCGTGTGATTAAACGCATTGCGATCATCGCGGATGACTCGATCATTGATCAACTGAGTCCGCCCGGTCGTACAAATATCAAATTGGTCAATATTAGTGCTGTACAGCTTATTTCTGTGAGTTATCCAGAAGAAGTGAGGGAAGCGATCCGCCGAAAGATGGTTGCTTCGCAAAATGCAGATGCGTTTAAGTACAACATTAGTATTTCTGAACAGGAAGCCCAGCGAAAAGTCATTGAGGCTCAAGGGATCAAAAATTTCCAGGATATTGCCTTCGGTGGTGTGATTGCGGATTACCTTCGCTATCGAGGTATTGAGGCAAGCGAAGCCTTGGCTAAATCCGAAAATGCTAAGGTATTGCTGTTTGGATCGGGGGCGAGTGGGTTGCCCCTCGTGCTTGATGCGGCTGCTACCAATCCAACTAAAACTGCAAAATAATTGAGTTTGAAAAATGATTCTTAGACTTATTTTGACTGTTTTGATCGCTGCTTTTTCAAGTGCGGGCTTGGCTCAAATTACAGTGGCGCCACCCATTAAGCCTTTGGAACAATCTTCTGCTTCAGCACACAAGCAAGAGCCCAATTCTGAAACTCGTGTGAGCTATGACAAAAATAATTCAACCTGTTTGATTTTTGCGTTGAACCGTTCTTGGTTTGCTGTGAATATCCATCTTTTTTCAACACATGACCTGAATCAGTGTGACGAAAGGCGGTTTGGGGCGGTGACAAACGAATCGGTACGGGCTCAACTTCTTTCGCTATACCCCGATGCGGAGTTTCGCGTGCATGGGCCGTATTTTCAGATGGCTGACATGGATATGACCAACGCAAACAACAGCTATGTCAACATCGGTAAGTTAAAATTTTCACTGATCGGTGATGCAAAATTCAATGCCTTGGATGTACTCAAGGATATTTCTGTTTATCAGCAGGTCACTAGAGGAAACTTCACCTATTTGCCATTTAGAACCACTGGATCGATGAGTCTGTTATGGTTTGAAGGTTCTGTTCTGTATGAACTCATTGCACCAAACGGCGTGCGCTACACGATGACGTCTGGTTCGCAGTTCTTAAGAAACGATAAATATGGGATCAACCTAAACAATCTGGGTACTTTTTTGAACTTACCTAAAGGTTGGCGTTTTGAAAAACGCATAACAGACAAGATATTTCGGGTGTTTTCAACAGAACTCGGAGGGCAAGGCCAGACATCCGTCATTGACGAGCTTGGAAACGTCTATATTTATAATCAAAACTCGAGTCTTGAAAATACGTCTAAATGAATTGGAACGTTATCAATAGGTTCTTGGGTGCGTGCCGTCAATGAAACGGGCTGGGTGAGGCGTGTGCTTGATCGATATGCATCAAAGTACCGACGCTAGGTGGTTCGATTTGGGCCATGGGTTCTAGATGCGGCAGATCGGAAAATTAAACGCATAGCCGATACCGTAAATCGTTGAGAGAGGAAACTCCGTCATGCCTGATTTTTCGACCTTGTTACGTAGGCGTCTCACCAAGATCTCTAATCTGCGTAGGTCATAGTGAGCTGGGTTGTATCCCAACGTTTGAATAATGGCGTCGCGGTCGATCGTGATCCCTGATTTCTCGATAAAGTTTGAAAGTAGGTTTAATTCGCTGCGTGTGAGTGGTACGCTCGAACCTAGAGGGCCTTTGAGTTGCCACCGAACGGTATCTAGAACCCACGTCGCTTGCGTGCGCAAGTCTGAGGTAACTCTGCGGGCTAGTCGCCTGAGTATTGCAATTAACTCTTCGGTGACGATAGGTTTGACTAGGTAATAATCTGCGTCAGCAGACATGCCCGCTATCTTGTCTGAGGTTTGGCCTTCACAGGTAATAATCGCGGCCGGAGTCAAAGCGGTTTGGCGATGTTCTTTCAACAGATCTAGTCCGTCGCCGTCTGGCAAAATTCGATCGAGGACCAGCAAGTCGCATGAATTAGTCTTGCGCCATGTTCTGTACTCTGCAATGGATCCGACCCCGTGCGCCGAGAACCCCTCGAGGTTCATGATGGCGCAAAGGGCTTCACGCAGGTCAGTTTCATCTTCGACTATTAAAACTTTTACGCTCATGCGGGAGTTTGTGAGAGATTATCGTGCGTTAGACAATATTTGTTGTTAGCATTGCAACAGAACGACAGGTTTTTGGCAATGTCCGAGTACCGACAATTTTTTGTGTATTTTTCTGGGGGCTTCATGAGTCAAAATAATCAAGCAAATGGAGCCGAGGACGCGTCGGCAACTGATATGTTCGAGCATGAAGGAACAAAGACTTTTTCTGTCGAACCGCCTATTGTCGACAAAACGGTTGAAGTCGGTTCAAAAAACTATCGCAATCTACTCGCGAGACACACGGTTAAAAGTTGGTCAACTTGGGCTGCGACTGCTGGGTTGATTCCTATGCCTGGAGTCGATCTTGCGGCAATTGGTGGCTTGCAGGTCAAGATGATTTATGAGTTGTGCAAGGTCTATGATGTTCCTTACAAAAAAGAGATAGTACAGTCTTTACTGGCCGGTCTGGCGGGCAGTACGTTGACGGTGCTGGCCTCAGGGTACCTGAGTGCACGTTTGTTTCGGTTCGTTCCTTATGCGGGCCCAGTGTTGTCTCTTGTGATCCAACCAGGTTTGGCCTTTGCTTCGACCTTCGTGTTGGGGCATATCTTCATCAGGCAGTTTGAGTCTGGCCAGTCGCTCGTGGGATTGACGGCAGAGACGGTGAACTCGACCTACCGTGAGCAACTCGCAAAAACAAAATCTTGGTTTAAGAAGTCGGTGCCGGAAAGCGTTGTCGAAGCCTCGGATCCCGAGCTTAAGCCGGTTCCTGCTGCTTGATCTGTCGGTGCCGCAAATCACTTTTCTACGTTGCAGACAATAACCATACTATTTTCCTAACTCAACCATGTATCGTTATCTAAAGTTTGATTTGATAGAGTTTCTTGCCAGAGGAAGCCATCAAGAATTAAAGAACGTAGCGATCTTGTCATTGTTTGCGGGTATCTCTAATACGGCGCTGATTTCGCTCATTAACTACTCCTCTCACCGGGTGTCTGAGCATCTCAGTGTCACTTGGCACTTTTTTATTTTTGCTGCGCTACTGCTTGGTTTTATGTACGGCACAGCTAAGGTTTCTCGATCTAACGTGATTGGTGCCCAGGCCTTGATTCATAAGTTCAAAATCAAGATCATGGGTCAGGTGTTCAAATCACAATTAATCAAGGTCAATGAAATCGGACGCGGCGAAATTCTTCAGTTGCTGGCACGAGATGCACACGTGGTATCGCAGGGCAGTTTCATGTTGATCGGAGTGAGTCAGGCGATTGCGACGGTCGTATTTTTGACCTTTTATATGGCCTTCATTTCTTGGCTCGCATTTGTAATGATCCTGGCCTCGACGGTACTGTTTTTTGTGGTTAGCGTGATCGGGATGCGCACGTCGAGCAGTGAACTCGCGCAGACCGTTGTGAAAGAGAAGTATGTCAATTCACTATTTGATGATTTCTTGAGTGGTTATCAAGAAGTGAAAATGGATTCGCGCCGCGCCAGAGATATCACCCGCCAAATGATTGAAAAATCGCGTGAGAGCTCACAGTTTAAGGGTGAGGTGCTCAGTGACGTGCTGCAATTCTTTAACTATATGCATGTGTTGATGTTTGTTGTAGTGGGCCTGTTGATCTATTTAGTGCCTGAGTTATCTCCAGATTTTTCTGGCCAAGTTCTGCAGGCTACGACCACCTCACTATTTCTTGTGTCCTCTTTGACTGTTGTGGTGCAGACAATGCCTTCGTTGACACAGGCAAACTTGTCAGCACGCTCTTTGATAGATCTTGAAAGGCGTTTGTCTGATGAAGAGGCTGAAACGGCATCTAGACAACGTGAGATTTATTCTGAGTTCAAGTCACTGACTTTTCAGGACCTATATTTTGACTATACGACTGACAAGGCCGATGCTCACTTCAAGCTTGGGCCAATCAGCTATCAGTTTGAAGCAGGTAAAGTCTACTTTATTCGTGGTCGTAACGGTGCCGGCAAGACGACGATGATTCGCTTGCTAACGGGGCTGTACACGCCGCAGTCGGGTCAAATCATCATCAATGGCGAGCAGGTAGTTTCTCAACCGTCGACCTCCGATTATCGTGATTTGTTTGCCGTGGTGTTCAGCGATTTTCACTTGTTTAAGAAAACCTTCGGGCTAAATCAGATCAGCGATCAAGAGGTGACTGAACTGCTTAAACAATTTGAGATTGAGGCTCATGTTCAGGTTCGGGATGGAGAGTTTTCGACCGTTAGGCTCTCGAGTGGACAGCGCAAGCGGCTGGCCTTGGTCGTCGCTTTGCTTTGTAAAAAGCCCATTATGGTTCTTGACGAATGGGCCGCTGATCAAGATCCCCAGTTCAGAAAAGAGTTCTACGACATCATTATTCCTCGCCTGCGGGCAATGGGTAAGACGGTCATTGCCATCACTCATGATGATCAGTACTACAGCGCCGCCGACAAAGTCTTGAGCGTCAGTGATGGAATGTTGGTTGAAGAGGCCTTGTGACAGAGAGCACGCACAAGAACCTTGGTGATGCCACGCACAGGCGTCTGACCAGGCGTCGCAAGCTCTATCTCATACCACTGTTGGTTTCGATGATTTTGCTTGTGACTGGTATCGTGCTGTTATGGCAACGAATAGTCATTATCGTACCCGGAGGAAGCGTTGGTGTGTTGTATCGTCCTTTATCAGGCGGTGTTCAGCTTGACCGAGTCTTAAACGAAGGCCTTCATGTCATTTGGCCACTCAATTACGTGACGCAATACAGCGCGCGTGTTAATGCTCAAGAACTCGAATTAAATTTGCTGACCGCTGACCTCCTGGAGGCAGACGTTAAAGTCGTTTTTCAGTACGAGATCAACCGTAATACAGTCGCACTGCTGCATCGCTATGCAGGGCCAGAGTTTTTGAAAAAAATTATTACGCCGCAGGTCGTCGCGGCGATGCGTGATCAGGTTGCTAAATACAGTTCAAAAAATGCTTTCACAGCAGATTTAAAAGAGCTGCTGACTAACATCACAATCACCGCGGATGATTTGATTCTGGATGATCTAAGTCCTCCGGGGCTCAGTGACGTCCGGTTGGTTAAACTCAGTGCAATCGAGATTCTTTCTGTGACCTATCCGGAGTCGGTACGCGAGGCGATTCACCAAAAAATGGTAGAGGCTCAACATGCCGAGGCTTATTTTTACGTTGTAGATATTTCGAGACAAGAGGCTGAAAGAAAAGTCATCGAAGCAAGAGGAATTAAAAATTTTCTGGATCTCGCCTTTAACGGCGTCCATGCGGACTACCTACGCTATCGAGGAGTAGAGGCCAGCGAGTCTCTGGCAAAGTCTGCCAATGCAAAAGTATTGCTTTTTGGTTCGGGCGCAAGTGGGCTGCCCCTGATGCTCAGTGATCAGGTCGTTCAGCAGGCCTTACCTTTAAAGTGACTGAGTGTATGAGCGGATGATCGATCCGATCCAGCACGCCCACGTGGCAATTCCGTTGATGACGGCTATTTCAGTTAGCTGCATGACCGCATTGGCTCTTTATCATGTCTGTATGTATTTCGTATTACGAGATAAGAGTTTTTTGCGCTTTACTGCGCTCGCCTTGATCACCTGTGTGGCAGCACTCGTTGCCAATGATTTTACAAAGCCCTCTTTGTCGTTGCCTTGGATTCGCTTGGATCAGTCTGCCTCGTTGGCGATTCTGTCTTTGGGTGCAGTAGCGAATTTAATTTTGAGTAGAGTTTTTCTGAATACGCGACAACTCGTACCTAAGATTGATACTGCCATGCGTCTTCTCGTCGGTATCGTCACTATTTTGATTTTTTTGCTTGTGTTGTCTGTTTTTTTGCTATCCATGAGTGGCTGGTTTGTTGAACTGTTATTGTTACTTGTTTTGATTTCGACAGCGCCGATACTATATGCCACCTTTCGGTTTCTACGCACCGACCAGATGGAGGGCTATTGTTTTTTGCTGGCGCAGTCCTTGGTCTTGCTGGGGATCCTTGCGTCAGCCTCCAGGCACTTTGGTTGGTTGTCGGTGCAGTCTGCAAGTTTTTATGCTGCACAGTTAGGTCCAGCGTTTGAAATGTTGTTTTTTTCGCTTGCCCTGTCTGTGCGGGTTCAGAACAACAGAAACCGGAGTGAAGCTGATCTGCTTGATGCGAGTCATGCGCGCGTCGTGGCACTCGAATCCAGCAGAGACATTGAGGCGCGTCTAGCCAGCGCTAGGCTCGAACGAACGCACGAGTTAGAAATCTTGCTAAAAAATGAAAAAAAACACAGGGAACAGTATGATCGCTTCGGTGCCATGATCTCTCACGAATTTCGAAACCCTTTGGGGATTATCGAGAGTCAGGCTGCGCTACTCAGGCGGGAGGATAGCGTTGGCATTAATAATATTGGAAAGCGAATTAATGCGATCTCCAGTGCGACGCATCGCCTAGCGCTTATTTTTGAAAAATGGTTGCAACACGATCGCCTGAGTTATGCTCCCGACTCTGTGCGAGCCAAGCCTATTGATTTGTCGAGTTGGATCACCAATCTAACCAATAAATGCAGGGTTTATCAGGATAACCATATCTTCGAGTTAGTGCTCTCACCTGAGGCCCAGCACATATTCGCTGATGAGCAGTTGCTGGACATTTTATTGCTAAATTTGATAGATAATGCCTGTAAATACTCTCCTGCTGAGAGTAAAGTGCGTATCGAAACTCGTCATCGCTCTGGCATGACCGGGGTCGCAGTGATTGACCAAGGTTGTGGTGTTGCAACTCAATTTCATAAAGATATTTTTCTTGAATATTTTCGAGTGGATCCAGAGAGCAAGGTGCGTGGTGTTGGCCTGGGCTTAGCCTTTGTCAGGCGCATCGTCTCATTGCACGATGGTGAAATAGAGTTAATCAGCGATGTGGGGCAGGGCAGTTCTTTTTGCGTGTGGTTTCCACTGTTGACATCCTCCCCACCCTCGTCCTGACAGGCGCCGTTGACGCGGAAAGAACGGGGATTCCTAAGGCGCAAACTACTGCCTTTTACTGGTTTTCCTATGTTTTTGACTTTCGAGTCTTCGGTCACAATCATCAATACGTGCAATATTCTTTAAGCCTCCGGCCAGTCATTGCAACCACACGCTTGTCTCTGAACG
>CAMCII010000007.1 GCA_945874505.1 Bordetella parapertussis
GACCATTGCGACATCACGTTCTCCGGGCTCTTTGCTGGTGACGTCTTCGTCATCCATAAAGACCTTGCCAGCACTAAGCGACTCAAGCCCTGCAAGCACTCTGAGTGTGGTTGTTTTGCCCGAGCCTGAAGGCCCTAAGAGCACAAAAAATTCACCCGCTTTGATATCGAGATCAATGCCGTGTAAGACCGTGAGTTGATCGTGTTTTTTTACCGCACCCTCGATGCGAATGCTGCCGCGCTGAGTCATCGTCGCCCTCCGCCTTTCACTGCGCCAACCGTTAAGCCCTTCACGATATGACGTTGTGCAGCTAACCCGATGAGGATCACAGGAGCCATCGCGACGATGGCAGCCGCAGCCAGACGCGCCCATTGGGTCTGCTCAACAGAAATAAAGTTGAACATCGCGACGGTGACGGGCCGCACGCGGTTACCGCCGAGCAACACAGAAAACATGAATTCATTCCAAGAGTTGAGAAATACAAAAATAGTAGTCACGGCAATGCCACCGCGCACCTGGGGCAAGATCACGTACCAAAGTGCGCGCAGCCGTCCGGCGCGATCAAGCAGGGCGGCTTCCTCCATCTCAAGCGGAATATCCTCAAAGTAAGACACCATGAGCCAGATGGCAAAGGGCAACGAAAAAGTCAGAAAGATCAGAATCAAACCCGAGTAGGTGTCTAGCCCGCCGATTCGTTGCAGAACCAGGTAATAGGGAATCACCAAGCCCACTGGAGGTAGCATTTGCGTCACCAGTACATAAAAGCCACTGGTTTGCTTACCTGGGTATTTGAGGCGGGCAATCGCGTACGCGGCCGGTACCGAAAATAGCATTGTCAGTAGCGTTGCGGTGCTTGAAACGACGATGCTCGACCAGAGGTTGGGCAGGATTGAATCCGCACCGCTTAGTACGGCACGATAGTTATCGAGCGTTGGCGTAAAAATCCAGACTGGCGGGTAGGCCAGCACGTCGCGTTCAGTCTTAAACGAGGTGAGGATTCCCCAAATCACCGGAAACGCCCAGACGGTGAGTAGCAGACCGGCGGCAGTAAACAACATGAGTTGACGCGGGATGGTTTGTTTCATTTAGCGGCTTTTCTGCGTTTAAACATGACGTAGGACACGGCGAGTGTGAGGCCGAGCAGCACCATCGCAAGACTTGAGCCATAGCCGAGATTTAATTCTGTAAACGAGGTTCGATAGGCGTAGAGATTCAAGATTTCGGTTGAGGAGCCTGGTCCGCCACCTGTCGCCGCAAAAATGGCAGCAAAGGCTGAAAGCGCCGTCATGGTGCGCATGATGACAACCATGATGATTGCGGGGCGTATCAACGGTAGCGTGAGATAGCGGAAGCGTTGCCAGGCGTTGGCTCGATCTAGCCGCGCTGCCTCATAGACGTCGGCGGGCAGAGTTGCGAGCGTTGCGAGAAAAACGAGAAAAGCGAACGGAGTCCATTGCCATGTGTGGATGGCAATCACAGAGATGAGGGCGAGTTGCGGGTCGCCTAACCAGTTTTGACTGCCGAGCCCGAGCGCTCTGGTGACCAAGTCGACAAGACCTACGTCAGGGGCTAGAACGAGGGTGCGCCAAAACAAACCGACGACAACTGGGGCGAGCACAATTGGTAAGATCGCGGCGATACGCAACAGCGCCTGACCCTTGGGGATCTGCTGTACTAGCATCGCAAGCGACAGCCCAACCAGGATTTGTAAGCATACGGTCGAGCTCGTGTAGACCACAGTCAGCCATAGCGAGTTCATAAACCGCGGGTCGCCCAACATCTTGCCGTAGTTGTCCAGGCCGGCAAAACCCGATAGCCAGGGCATGGTCATATCGAGCCGGAAAAAGCTAGTCCAGCCCAAGTAGACAAGAGGGGCTGTGGTGGTGATCACCAGAAGCAACAGAGACGGCCCGAGTAAGTACCAGGCGAATCTGCGCTCTTGCCTGGCAAGGGCAAGAGCGCCAGAGTCACTTGCTTGTGCTACAGCCATTCTCTAGGGCTTTAAGAGCTGCTGGATTCTGGCTTGTGCTTCATCCAGGGCTTCTTTAGGTTTCTTTTGTCCGACGAGCGCCGCCTGAATGCTGGTTGCCATGGCTTCGCCAATGGCGGGCCACTGTGGCACTAAAGGTCGCCACTGTACGTCGGTGTCGAGCTCAAGTGACTGTAATGCTGCCGGTATGAAATTGTCGCCGGCACCGCTCATCGCCTGAGCAAAAGCGGGGTCACGCCACAAGGAAAGACGGTTTAAGCCAGAGCGTTTAGCGGGGCCCGCAAATTTCCAGGACGTGCGTATTTGGGTTTCTGCACTTGTTGCCCAGGTGATAAAGAGCCAGGTTGCTTTTTTTGCACGTGCACTCAGGGCTGCGTTGATTGGAAATCCCCAGTTCCAAATTGAGGTCACGCGCTTGCCACTCGGGCCGGCTGGCCAGCGAGCGTAGGCAATCTTGCCCACAACTTTAGATTTTTCAGGATTATTAATGACGGCGGCTGACGAGTGCGCGTCTAGGTACGTTGCAACAGTGCCTTGAGAAAAGGCGTCGGCAATGTCGGGCCAGTTCCAGTTGCGCACTGCCGGTGGCGCGTATTGCGTCAGCGCATCGACGTACCAAGTCAGCGCCTTGACGGCTTCGGGCGAGTTGACCACCAACTTGTCGCCATTAAACCAACTGCCCCCAAAGCCGCGCAAAATTGAGGGGTACACATACATATTTTGTCCAGCACCCGAGAAGCCTCGCAGCGCCAGTCCGTAGGTACGTGTCGCTGGATCTGTCAGGGCCTTTGCATTTGAGAGTAGCTGGTCATATGTTTCAGCGGGTTTAAGACCTTTGGCCGCGTATAGGTCTTTGCGGTACACCTGAACGGTGACTTCGCCATCAAACGGGATGCCATAGGGCTTGCCGCCGACAGAGTCTGCTTCGCGCCAGGCTTTGATGATGTCATCGTAATTAAACCAAGCCTTATCGGTTAGGGTTGGATCGTTCAAATACGTATCCAAGGGATCGACCCACTTGTTGGCAACGTAGAGCGGGTAGTACATCGGGTCTGCAGCGTGCGTCGCAAAGGTGGCGGTCTTTGAGGAGAGATCGAGCAAGGCTTTTTGGCGGATCTGCCCCGGCGGTACTTTCTCCATTCGTACCTTGATCCCCGTCAGTGCTTCGAACTGAGGAATCAGTGAGATGAGATTTTCAAAGTAACTGGCCGGTATCACGGCCACCGAGATGGCTTCGCCCTCGGTTTGGCGCCAGTTGATTTTTGCTGTTTTGTAAGCGGCGAGTTCATCGCCTTGCCCAAAGGCGGTTGTCCAACTTGTGGCGCCTGAGGCTAGCATACCAAGGCTGGCGGCTTGTTTAAGCACTGTGCGCCGACCAGTTTGCAGGGAGTGGGTTCGAAACGATGATTTCATGATTGTCTCCGGGTGGCTGCAGCGCTAGGGGGTTTAGATCAAGCGCTGAGCAATTGAGTAATGAGCTGAATCTCTTCGGGTTGCTATTGTGTTTTGTGTCAGACGGAACCAAATAATCCGCAAACTTCGACTTTATGCAATCGTTTACATCATCTTCAGATTAGCATTTAAAAAATAAAATGGCACCTTTCTTTGATTTATTTTGCAAAAAAGCTATTTTTTTTGAAGGTAGTCACTCAAGTCTGTTGGTTTTTTTTGTGAATGAATACGTTTACATCCACAGTTGTGTTTCACCTATACTTCCCAAATGTCCACGCAAGATCCAACAGACGCCTCGAATCAAGTCGTGCGCAGCCGTAGCGACGCAAAAGATGTCGCTCGTCTGGCGGGGGTGTCGACTGCTACGGTTTCGCGCGCGCTCAATAACCCCAAAAGTGTCGAACCCGCCACGCGGCAATTGGTACTTGAGGCTGCGGCCAAGTTGCGCTATGTGCCCCATGGGGCCGCCCGCTCAATGCGTAGTCGTCGCAGCAACATGATTGGTGCGGTCGTGCCTTCTTTTGATTACGCGCTGTACGCACGCACAACAAGCGCTCTACAGCAGCGTCTAGACGAGAGCGGTTACTCACTTGTGTTGGCTGAGCATCACTATGATTTAGCGGTCGAGTTGCGCGTGGCTAGCCAGTTGATCGAACGGGGAGTTGATGCTTTTGTGTTTGTTGGCTTAGATCACGACCCTCGTTTGTTTTCCCTGTTGGAAGACTATGGTCGGCCTTATGTCTTGACGTGGGGAATCGATCCTTTGCGCAAGCACCCGAGCGTGGGCTTTGATAACCAAGCGGCCACCTACGAGGTCACGAACCACTTACTCGCGTTAGGTCACCGCCGGATTGGCTTGTTGAGTGCCTACGTTGACGGTAACGACCGCGCACGTGAGCGTGGCGCTGGCGTGCGCCGGGCGTTGGCCGAGGCTGGCCTTGAGCTGAATGCTCTGCATGTTCAATATGCGCCGATCTCACTGCAGGCCGCCCAAGAGGCTGCTTCACGTCTGCTGTCTCAGCCGATGCCGCCCACTGCGATCGTTGCCACCAATGATGTGTTTGCTGTTGGGGCAATGATGGCGTGTCGAAAGTTGGGCTTGGTCATTGGCCACGATATCTCAATTACGGGAGTCGATAACACCGACCTGGGCGCGACCCAAACCCCCGGCCTGACCAGCATTCGGACGCCGATCGTTGAAATCGGCTTGGCAGCTGCCGAGCAACTGATCGCCCGGCTTGAACAAGAGCCCTACAACCCGTTTCAAAGTTTTCCGATTGAGATTGTGTGCCGAGGCAGCACCGGGACCCCTAGAGGTGGAGCCGTGTTGGCTTAGCTGTGTTTAGCCCGCACGGCAAGCTTAAGTTCGGTATCGGCCCGATAAAGTCTAAAACGAGGGCAAACACCCAATCCACAGCGGATGACTAACGAGTAATATAAATTGTCACAATTTAACGTTAAGCTTTGTTGCCGGTTAGCCGACGGTCTAGGAGAGCCTGTAATGGAAGGGTCTTTTTTAGGTGTGATCCCTTTTTAAGCCGTCAGCTCTAACCATCTTGGCCTCCAGCCCTCAGGAGTTACGGAGAAACGAATGAAATTAAAATTTTCTATTGCATCAATATCAACCGTGTTGGCACTCAGCACCTCAGTTTTCATGCCAGCTCACGCCCAGACCGAACTTCAATGGTGGCACGCCATGAGTGGCGCTCTAGAAGAATGGGTCAATGACCTGGCTAAAGACTTTAATGCCAGTCAACAGAATTACAAAGTGGTACCGGTTTTTAAGGGCACCTATGAGCAAGCGTTGACTGCAGCCATGGCTGCCTCTCGAGCCGGCAACGCGCCTCATATTCTGCAAGTGTTTGAGGTTGGCACTGCCACGATGATGGCCAGCAAGGACGCGATCGTGCCGGTCGCAGAAGTCATGAGCAAGGCCGGTGTTAAATTCGATCCAGCGGCTTACGTGCCCGCAGTGGCCGGTTACTACACGGCGCCTAATGGTCAAATGCTGAGCTTTCCGTTCAACAGTTCAACAACCGTGTTCTGGTACAACAAAGACGCCTTCAAAGCGGCTGGTCTGAATCCAGAAAAACCACCTTTAACTTGGCCCGAGGTCATTGCGGCCGCCCAAAAACTGAAATACTCGGGGCACCAGTGCCCCCTCACAACCAGTTGGGTTAGCTGGACTCAGCTTGAAAACTTTAGCGCCTGGCACAACGTTGAGTTTGCAACATTGGGCAATGGCATGAAAGGCTTGGGGGCTAGTTTGAAAGTGAACGGAGCCGTACAGCTGCGTCACATCGAGAATCTTGCTGAAATGGCCACCACTGGTCTCTTTGTGTATAAGGGCCGTGCGAACGCTGCTGACCCAGTCATCGTTGCGGGTGAGTGCGCGATGGGGACAGGTTCGTCTGCCCTGTATGGCAATCTAAAACGTAATGCGAAATTTGCGTGGGGCGTTTCGACCTTACCTTACTACTCAGATGTAAAAGGTACCCCGCAAAATACGTTGATTGGTGGTGCCAGTCTGTGGGTGATGGCCGGCCGCAAGGCCGATGAGTACAAGGGTGTTGCGCAGTTCTTTGAGTTTCTGTCGCAACCCGAAGTCGCTGCGAAAAGCCATCAGCGCACAGGATACTTGCCGCTGACGATTGCTTCATATGAGTTAACTGAAAAGTCAGGTTTTTACAAAGCCAATCCAGGTGCCGATGTTGCAGTCACACAGATGATTCGTAAGACCACAGAAAATTCTCGCGGTATCCGGTTGGGTAATTTTTTACAGATTAGAACCATCATTGACGAAGAACTCGAGCAAGTTTGGGCGATTCAAAAAACTCCTAAAGACGCGCTCGATACAATCGTTAAACGTGGCAACGAGTTACTGGCGCAGTTTGAAAGAGCTAATCGTTAAATTTACGAGCGATCACGATGCAGTGCTAACTTAAGTGTTTATTGAATAACCTCAAAGAGACGATATGAAATTTAAACATTCCCTTGGCGCGGCTTTGTCCGCGCTGGCACTCAGTGCCTCAGTTTTTACGCCCGCTCAAGCTCAAACCGAGATTCAATGGTGGCACGCCATGAGCGGTGCCTTAGGCGAGTGGATCAATGATTTGGCGAAAGACTTCAACGACAGCCAAAAGAATTACAAAGTGATGCCTGTTTTTAAAGGTACCTACGATGAAGCCATGACGGCGGCGGTCGCCGCGTTTCGGGCCGGCAACGCCCCGCATATTTTGCAAGTGTTTGAAGTGGGTACGGCCACAATGATGGCCAGTAAAGGCGCGATCGTGCCGGTCACCGAGGTGATGAACAAAGCCGGTATCAAGTTTGATCCCGCTGCTTACGTGCCTGCCGTGGCCGGTTATTACACAGCGCCCAATGGTCAGATGTTGAGTTTTCCGTTTAACAGTTCAACAACCGTTTTTTGGTACAACAAAGATGCGTTTAAGGCAGCCGGCTTGGATCCCGAAAAACCACCACTGACATGGCCTGAAGTGATTGCGGCGGCAAAAAAATTAAAAGACTCCGGCCACAAGTGTCCGTTTACGACGAGCTGGGTGAGTTGGACTCAGCTCGAAAGCTTCAGCGCCTGGCACAACACCGAGTTCGCGACGCAAGGTAATGGCATGAAAGGCATGGACGCACGCCTGACTGTCAATGGCCCTTTGCAGACGCGCCATATCCAAAACCTGGCAGACATGGCGAAAGACGGCTTGTTTGTGTACAAAGGTCGAGCCAATGCGGCTGATCCCGTCTTTGTAGCCGGCGAATGCGCCATGACGACGGGCTCGTCGGCACTGTATGGCAACGTGAAGCGTAATGCCAAATTTGCTTTCGGCACCTCGACGCTGCCGTATTACCCAGATGTACAAGGTGCGCCGCAGAACACGGTAATTGGTGGCGCGAGTTTATGGGTGATGGCGGGTAAAAAAGCTGACGAATACAAAGGCGTTGCACAGTTCTTTGACTTCTTGTCGCGTCCAGAAGAGGCCGCTAAAAGTCATCAACGTACGGGCTATCTACCTTTGACAATCGCCTCGTTTGAGTTGACTGAAAAGTCAGGCTTTTATAAAGCGAACCCAGGCACCGATATTTCTGTGACGCAGATGATTCGAAAAACGACAGAGAATTCACGTGGAATTCGGTTGGGTAACTTTTTACAAATTCGCACCGCCGTGGATGAAGAACTCGAACAAGTCTGGGCCGGCAAAAAAACCGCTAAAGACGCACTCGACTCAGTCGTCAAGCGCGGTAACGAGTTGCTTGAGCGTTTTGAAAAAGCGAATCGTTGAAACTAGATGCAGCGAAAGCGCTGAGGTCGCAGTCGGCTTTAGCGCTTTTGAGCGGCGATGTTCTGCTAGTCAGTATGCCTGAAACGTTTGGCCGGTATGGCGTCTGTGTCGAGGCGGTACTAGGTTGATTTTGATGCAAGTTCGCCTAGGCAAACGGCTGTCACTCAGACCAAGACGCTAGGACGTACGATTTTTAGGTTATGGAAAAAAAAGTTCGCTTTAAATCTGGTTGGTTACCTTGGGTGCTGCTCGCACCCCAGTTGGTGATTGTGTTGCTTTTTTTCTTTTGGCCCGCTGGTCAGGCGCTGTATCAAAGCGTGCTTCAAGAAGATGTCTTTGGTATGTCGCGCGAGTTCGTGGGCATGCAGAATTTTTCACGGCTGTTTAATGACCCGCTGTACCTCGAATCATTTCAAACCACGGCCGTATTTTCAGTATTGGTTGCCGTGTGTGGTTTGACGCTCGCCTTGCTGCTCGCAGTGATGGCCGATCGCGTTTGGCGGGCCGCCAGTGTGTATAAGACACTGCTCATTTGGCCCTATGCGGTCGCGCCCGCCGTCGCTGGCGTCTTGTGGCTATTTTTGTTTGCCTCACCAATGGGCGTCATTGCTTTTGCCCTGCGCTGGTTTGGTGTGGACTGGAATCATCTGCTAGATAGCCGTGATGCCATGACGCTGATCATAGTGGCCGCAGTCTGGAAGCAAATTTCTTACA
The DNA here is from genome assembly GCA_945874505.1 of Bordetella parapertussis. Classification (GTDB taxonomy): domain Bacteria; phylum Pseudomonadota; class Gammaproteobacteria; order Burkholderiales; family Burkholderiaceae_B; genus Zwartia; species Zwartia parapertussis_J. The sequence goes on from CAMCII010000007.1 coordinate 8,452, forward strand.
ACTTCTTGTTCTTTTTGGCGGGTTTGCAGTCGATTCCAAAGTCATTGCTTGAAGCGGCAGCGATCGACGGCGCAACCCCCTGGCACCGCTTTCGCACGATCGTGTTTCCGCTGTTGTCACCCACAACGTTTTTTTTGCTGGTGATCAACGTGGTGTACGCGTTTTTTGACACTTTTGCCATCATTGATGCCACGACCCATGGTGGCCCAGGCAAAGCCACGTCAATTCTGGTTTACAAGGTGTATTACGACGGCTTTAAAGCGATGGATATGGGTAGTTCTGCCGCACAGTCGGTGATTTTAATGTTCATTGTGGTGTGCCTGACGGTTGTACAGTTTCGTTTCATTGAGCGCAAAGTCCAATATGCCTGAGCGGAGCAAAAAAATCATATATGCCTGAACGGATGAAATCATCGTGATTGAAAGGCGTCCCGCACTAACGGTGCTGTCTCACTTGGTATTGTTACTAGGTGTGTTAATTGTGGCGTTTCCGGTGTATGTGACGATCGTCGCTTCGACCCAAACGACTGCACAAATTACGCAAGCGATCCCGATGTCGTTGGTGCCCGGCGAGCATATGCTCGACACCTATCGGGTCGCCTTGTTTGGCGGCACCACCGAGGCGGGTGGACGCATTTCACCGGCCTGGCCGATGATGTGGGTCAGCCTGGTCAGCGCGCTTTTAATTAGCGTCGGAAAAATCACCATCTCAATGCTCTCGGCCTTTGCCATTGTCTATTTTAGGTTTCCGTTTCGAGGGCTTGTTTTTTGGATGATTTTTATTACTTTGATGCTGCCGGTTGAGGTCCGTATCGGGCCCACCTACGAGGTGGTGTCCAACCTAGGCATGCTGAACTCGTACGCTGGGCTGACGGTTCCCTTGATGGCGTCTGCGACAGCAACTTTTTTATTTAGACAGTTTTTTCTGACAGTGCCCGATGAGTTGGTAGAGGCTGCACGTATGGATGGTGCAGGCCCCATGCGATTTTTTTGGGATGTGCTGCTACCACTTTCGCGTACAAGTATTGCCGCGCTGTTTGTGATTCAGTTCATCTACGGCTGGAATCAATATCTGTGGCCTTTACTAGTGACCACGAACGAAAATATGTATCCTGTCGTGATGGGAATCAAACGCTTGATCTCGGGTGATGCATACACTGAGTGGAACGTTGTGATGGCGACCGCAATGCTGGCCATGCTGCCACCGGCTTTGGTCGTGGTGTTGATGCAAAAGTGGTTTGTGAAAGGTCTGGTAGATTCTGAAAAATAATTCTTCAGTTAAACCGTTCACGTCGTGTCAAAACGTATATGACATCACCAATAATTTAATTGGACGAGATCCAAGTCATAACGGCCAAGTCATAGCAGCCAAGTCATAGCAACTAAGTCATAGCAACTAAGTCATAACCACTAAGTCACAACACCTCGAGCGTATACAGACATGGCCGCGATCTCCTTAAAAAATATCGTCAAGCAGTATGGCGTTGGTAAAGCCGCAGTTCAGGTGATCCATGATGTCTCTGCCGAAATCAGTGATGGTGAGTTTGTCGTCATCGTGGGCCCTTCAGGCTGCGGCAAGTCGACCTTGCTTCGGATGGTGGCTGGCCTTGAAGAGATTACGTCAGGCACAATTTCAATCGGCGCGCGTGTCGTCAATGGTCTTGAGCCGGCCGAGCGTGACATCGCGATGGTGTTTCAAAATTATGCGCTCTATCCGCACATGACGGTCTTTGACAACATGGCGTATGGCCTCAAAATTGCGCGCGTGCCGAAGGATGAGATCAGAGCGCGTGTCGAAAAGGCAGCCGACATCCTTGAGCTTATGCCCTACTTAGACCGTAAGCCACGTGCGCTGTCGGGTGGGCAACGTCAGCGCGTCGCAATGGGCCGAGCAATTGTGCGTCAGCCCCAAGTATTTTTGTTTGATGAACCGTTGTCTAACCTCGATGCAAAGCTGCGGGCACAGACGCGTCTTGAGATTCAAAAGCTGCATCGCGAATTGGGTATCACCTCTTTGTTTGTGACACACGACCAAGTCGAGGCGATGACCTTGGCGCAGCGTATGCTGGTCATGAACGCGGGGGTCATGGAGCAGTTCGGTACGCCAGCAGAGGTTTACAACACGCCAGCCAGCACGTTTGTGGCCAGCTTTATCGGTTCGCCTCCAATGAATTTGCTCAAGCATGCACCAGGTGCGATTGAGGGCTCAATCTTGGGGATCCGGCCCGAACATCTTGAGGTCGGTCGCGAAGGCTGGGCCTTAACGGTCGAGGGTATCGAACTCTTGGGTGCCGAGCGTCTGTTGTATTGCCGCCTGCAAGACGAAGCGCTGATCGTGCGTATTCACGAAGAGCAACAAGCGCCAAAGATAGGCGAAACAATCTATGCCAAGCCGCGCGCAGATCGGATGCACCGATTCGACGCACGTACAGGCCTGCGCATCTAAGGGTTTTCTCTAGGGTGCTCAGTGCGTGCACGGGGTTCAAGCGTGTTTGGCCTAGGCTCGCCTGACGAATGCCTAGCAACACGAGCTATCACTGTGATATTGTGCCGAATCAAGAGACGGGGCTCAACTCTTAGAGAGCCCTGTCCGCACCGAGACAAAACAAGCGTGATGCAGACTGATTCTTATTTGCCCTTTTATCCAAAGGTTGCGCCTTTACAAAAACTGCCTGTGGGTAGCGTAGATTGTCATTTTCACGTGTTTGAAGATGCCGTCAAATATCCCTACACGGCAAATCGCTCGTACACGCCAAGTTTGGCCCCGTGGGCGGCCTTTGAAACGATGAATAATGCGATTGGTGCCGATCGCGCCGTACTCGTTCACCCCTCGGTCTATGGCCACGATCATGCCACGCTGTATGACACCTTGCGTGCGCATCCTGAGCGCTTACGTGCCGTCGGTGTGTTGCCGCTGCATGTGTCTGACCAAGAGATTGAAAAATTGCATCAGGCTGGTACCCGCGGGACCCGTCTGAATATTTTGTTTGCGGGTGGCGGTCAACTGAGTGACGCCGAAAGCCTCGCAAAACGCCTGAAGCCGTTCGGTTGGCATATCCAGTTTTTAGTGGATGTGGCCGCGCAGCCAGAGATCCCAGCGTGGGCAGCCAAATTGGGCGTGCCAGTCGTCTTTGATCACTTTGGTCATCCTTCAAGACCCGACGTCAATGACGCGGGCTTTAAGAACATGTGTGCCTTGGTGAAAGAGGGTATCGCTTGGGTAAAATTGTCTGGCGCTTACCGCGTCGTTGAGCCTGCCGCGAAGTGGGCAGCGATTCAAGGTTTCGTGGATGCCTTACTCTCCACGCGCACTGATCGCCTGGTGTGGGGTACAGACTGGCCTCATCCAAATATTCCAGCGCCCATGCCCAATGACGGAGATATCGCTGATGCGGTGTTTAAGTGGTTGCCCGACGCGGCTTTACGGCAGCAGATTCTTGTTAACAACCCAGAAGTTTTGTATGACTTCGCCCCCTTTATCAAAAACGTTTAACTTTTTAAAACCGGAGACTCTATGAAACGTCGTCACTTATTCGCTCTATCGGCCTTGGTTGCAGCAACCTTTGCGTTGGGCACACCTACGCAAGCCTTGGCTCAAAAGACGATTCTGAAATTTGGCTGGACCACCGTTGACAGCCCGACTGACCCTTACACCGTCGGTGCAAAGGCCTTCAAGAAAGCTGTTGAGGCTAACTCTAAAGGTTCAATCGAGGTGCAGTTGTATCCTAACCGTCAATTGGGCGAAGAGAAACAAGTGATGGAGGCTGTGCGTTTTGGTACGGTTGACATGACGATTATGACCAATGCCGTGATCGCTCAAATTGAGCCTGGGTATCAGGTCAACGATCTGCCCTTTCTGTATTCAAACGAAGAGCAGGCGCGCAAAGCCCTTGACGGAAAACTTGGTTCAGAACTGTCAGACCGCTTAGCCAAAAAGAATATGTTGGTGCTAGGTTACATGGAAGGCGGCTTTCGCCAGATGATCAACAACAAAAAGCCTGTTTCTGTGCCCGCTGACGTGACTGGCGTCAAATATCGTGTGATGCAAAACCCGATGTATATCGACATGTTCACCTCGTTGGGTGGCGCCGCCGTGCCGATGGCTTGGGGTGAGGTTTTCACTGCCGTCCAGCAGGGTACGATTGACGGCCTTGAGATCCCGGTCGCTGTAATCGATAGCTCAAAAATGTATGAAGTGACAAAGTTTTTGTCGATGACAAACCACACGTACTCGGCAATTGCGCTGTTGATTTCAAAACGCACCATGGACAAGCTCACGCCGGAGCAAAAGACTGCCGTGATCGAAGCAGGTAAGACTGCGACGGCCGAACAACGTGCTGCAGCCTTGGTCAATGAAAAGGCTTTGCTCACGGGTTTGGCGCAAAAAGGCATGATCATTAACAAGGTGGGTGACGTCGCGCTTTTTCGCAAGTCGGTTCAACCCATTTACGACAAATCGCGTGCGGCTGTTGGTGACGCTTTGATTAACCAAGCGCTCGACGCAGTTAAGTAAGTGGGTGCAAAAGAGCGCTCGAGAGCGAGCGCTCTTTTTAAGAATTTTTTCGAAATGGAAGAGCGTGATGCGGCAGTTTTTTGACAGACTCGAAAGCGTTTTGAAGATGACCGCAGTCGTGCTTGTGCTGCTGATGCTCTTGACGTTGAGTGCGCAAGTTTTTCTGCGCTATGTGTTTGGCAAGGCCCTCTCCTGGAGCGAAGAGTTAGCCTTGCTTGGCTTTGCCTGGGTGGTGGTCATTTCAACGGTGATTGGCATTCGTCGAATGTCTCATGCGCGCATGGATTTGCTGATTGGCTTGTTACCTAAGTCGCTACATCGTGCGGCTGATGGCCTTGTCGCTATTTTGATGAGTGCCTTGGGTATTTTTATTGCCTACGCGGGCTTGAACTACCTGATTGAAACGCGCGGTGCAACCTCGGCCGCGGTTGGTTTTCCGATTGAGTTTTTGTATGCTGCGGCGCCCGCTTTTGGCGTCTTGATCGCCTTGTTTTCTTTAGAACGCTTGCTGCCCTGGGCGGAGTCTTTAAATGAGTAGTACCGCTTGGTTGTTGTCGGCAGGATTTGGCGTCTTGATGTTGTTGGGCGTACCGTTCGCGTTTGCGATTGGTATCGTCGTTGCGCTGTCGTTGCTAGTATCGGGCATCGAGCCCATGCTGTTGCCGCAATCGATTGTTGCTGGTACCCAGTCTTTCTCGCTGTTGGCGATCCCCTTCTTTATGTTGGCGGGCGAGTTGATGTCTGCAGGTGGGTTATCGCAGCGTTTAATTAAGGTTGCTGATGTTTTTGTGCGTCATTTGACGGGTGGCTTGGGTTTAGTCACCGTGTTAGCCGCAGCGATTTTCGCTGCAATTTCTGGCTCGGCGCCAGCCACCACCGCGGCGATTGGTGCGATCATGATCCCGGCCATGGCCGAGCGCGGCTATAGCAAACCTTTTGCGACGGCTGTGGCGGTGAGCGCAGGTATTTTGGCGCCTTTGATTCCACCCTCGATTGCGTTTGTGATTTGGGGTGTGATCGCCGAGCAGTCAATCTCGCGCTTGTTTAGTGCGGGTATTTTGCCCGGTTTGTTGATGGCTGCTGGGTTGATGGTGGTGTGTTGGTGGCATGCTAAAAAACATAAGATCCCGACCCAACCACGTGCGACCATGTCAGAAATACGCGCAGCTATGCGCGATGGCATTTGGGCTCTTCTTGCACCCGCGATTGTTTTAGGGGGTATTTACGGCGGCGTCTTTACACCCACAGAGGCGGCTGTCGTGAGTTGTGTATATGCCTTGTTCATCGGCACGGTCGTTGAAAAGCGTTTGAAGTGGCGTGAATTGCCCAACATCGTTTGGCGCTCAACCAAAGTGACAGCGATTGTCATGTCGATCATTGTGTTCTCGGCTGGCTTTGGTATTTTGGTCGCGCAAGAACAACTTGCGCCTAAGGCCGCAACGTGGCTCGCCGCAAATATCCAAGAAAAATGGATCATGTTGCTGGCATTGAATTTGGTGTTCTTTTTAGCGGCAGCTGTGATGGATGAAATCGCCATCATGGTGGTGTTTGGGCCCTTGCTGATCGCGATTGCAAATAGTTTTGCGATTAGCCCAATTCACTTTGGCGCGATCATCGTCACGAACGTGGCGATCGGGATGGCGGCACCACCGATTGGCTATTGTCTGTTTGTCGGGATGGCGATTAGTGGCTTGAAACTCACTGACGTGGCGCGCGTGATGTTGCCCTTTGTGGGTGTGATGCTCATTGTGCTGATGCTGGTCACGTATGTGCCGGGCTTTTCGTTAGCACTTCAATAGTTCAAAGCACGCGTAGCCTTGGGTATGCCGCGGTTCAAAACGGGCACTTCATTGTGCCCGTTTTTATTCAAGCGGCGTATTACGCAAACTTGGCGTCTAACGGGTCTTTGATTCCTACCTGCGCAAACCCCTTTGCCCTGAGCAAGCACGAGTCACACTGCTTGCAGGGCGCACCATTTGGTGCAGGGTCGTAGCAGCTAGTGGTTTCTGAAAAATCGACCCCCAGCTCTAACCCTTTACGGATGATATCGGCCTTACTCATGCTGATGAGTGGCGCGCGAATCTTGAGTCGTTGCGTGCCTTCGACACCAGCCTTGGTCGCAAGATTACCCAAGTGCTCAAAGGCCTCGATGAACGCTGGGCGGCAATCGGGGTAGCCACTGTAATCCATCGCATTGACGCCCACAAAAATATCTTGAGCGCCCAAGACCTCGGCCCAGCCCAACGCAAAACTTAAAAAAATCGTATTGCGTGCGGGTACGTAGGTGATCGGAATCCCTGTGCTGATGTCCTCAACAGAGTGCCCTTTTGGCACGTCGATATCGGCCGTGAGTGCCGAGCCGCCAAAGTTGCGTAAGTCAATATCAAGAATGGCATGGCGGGCGACGCCCCGTAACTTGGCAAAGGCGGCTGCCCGTTCAAGCTCGATCGAGTGGCGCTGACCATAGCGAAAACTCAGCGCGTAGACTTCGAAGCCTTCGTGCTGAGCCATCGCAACTACAGTGGTTGAATCTAAACCACCACTTAATAAACAGACTGCTTTTTTTGTCATTGAACGCTGATTGTGCTTAGGTAGGTGGCTAGCTCAGAAAACTAGTCAAGGTTACAAAAAATTGTTGGGTACGCTGAGCCGTCTCGCAGCCCGGCGAGGCACCAAGACGACTCAAACATTTTTCTATTTCGCTGTTGGCATTACGAATTCAGCACCCTTGCCAATTGTTTCGGGCCAGCGCTGCATCACTGATTTTTGCTTGGTGTAAAAGCGCACGCCTTCTTCACCGTAAGCATGCATATCGCCAAACAAACTCTTCTTCCAGCCACCAAAACCGTGCCAGGCCATGGGGACTGGGATCGGCACATTGATCCCGACCATGCCGACTTGAATGCGACGGCTAAATTCACGCGCGACGTTGCCATCACGCGTATAGCATGACACGCCATTGCCAAATTCGTGGGCGTTGATCAACTCAACTGCCTGACCAAAGTCTTTGACGCGTACGCAACTCAGCACTGGGCCAAAAATTTCTTCTTTGTAAATGCGCATGGAGGGCGTGACGTGGTCAAACAAACTGCCGCCCGTAAAAAAGCCTTGCTCGTGACCGGGTACTTTGAGCCCGCGTCCGTCGACCACAAGCTTGGCACCTTCGTTGACGCCCACTTCGATATAGCCTTCGATACGTTCAAGTGCCTGGCGTGTGACGATGGGGCCCATTTCAGCGTCGAGTTCAAGGCCGTTTTTGATTTTGAGTGTTTTTGCGCGCGCGGCAAGCAAGGGTACGACTTTGTCGGCGACATCGCCCACCAGCACGGCCACTGAAATCGCCATGCAGCGTTCGCCTGCCGAGCCATAGGCCGCTCCAATCAGACCATCGACCGCCTGGTCGATATCGGCGTCAGGCATGACTACCATATGATTTTTAGCACCGCCCAGCGCTTGTACGCGTTTGCCTAAATCGGCACCACGTTGATAGATGTACTGCGCGATGGGTGTTGAACCCACAAAGCTGATGGCTTTGACGTCTGGGTGCTCAAGCAGCGCGTCGACCGCGACCTTGTCGCCTTGCACGACGTTAAACACGCCGTCTGGCAGGCCAGCCTCTTTAAATAACTGCGCCATGTAGATTGAGGCAGAAGGGTCGCGCTCGCTTGGCTTCAAAATAAAACAATTACCCGCCGCGATCGCAACCGGAAACATCCAGCACGGCACCATGCACGGAAAATTAAACGGTGTGATACCCGCGACCACGCCCAACGGCTGGCGCATTGTCCAGTTATCGATGCCGGTTGAGACTTGATCGGTGAAATCGCCTTTCAATAACTGCGGCATGCCGCAGGCAAACTCAACGATGTCGATACCACGCATCACTTCACCTTGGGCGTCGGTGAACACTTTGCCATGCTCTTGGGTGATGATTGAGGCGAGTTCGTCTTTGCGCTCGTTGAGCAATGCCAAAAAGTGATTCATGATGCGAGCCCTACGAATCGGGGGGGTGTCAGCCCAACCGGCAAACGCTTTTTTTGCGCTTTCAACGGCAGATTTGACGGTGTCTAAGCTGGCGAGCTCAACTTTGCGCGCCACTTGCCCGGTGGCCGGATTAAAGACATCTTGGGTGCGCGCACCAGCAGTGGTGACGGCCTGGTTGTGAACCCAATGCGAGACCACACTGGGGATGACGGGCATCGGAGGCTGCTTAGACATACAAGATCCTTTATAGATATCTGGGCGGTGGGGGCACGAAAGGGTGACTTAAAAATAAATTGCCGATAACGCTAAAAACTGCTCAAAATACGAGCTTAATCTCATTGTAAGATGGTTAGCCGGTCGTGCGCCTGATAGCCTGTTGCCTTCGATCAGTGGTCAGGGTTTTGCCTTCGGGTGCCAGTGGGATGCCGCAGCGCCTATGGCAGTCTTGCTTGCCTTGGAAGTCGAAGCTCGACCACTTCTTGTTAAACTTTACTTCTTTCTGTTCGCTTACCTTTGTATGACCGGAGTCACCCCACCACTATGAGTCAGCCCCTTCTTGGCAAAGTTGCCCTTGTGACCGGAGCCGCACGCGGTATCGGCCGTGCCTGCGCGTTGAAACTGGCCTCTGCTGGCTGCGACATCGTTGCCAACTATTACAACAGCTCTGACGAGGCTGAGGCCGTTTGCGCCGAGGTGCGGGCGATGGGCCGTCGTGCGATTGCGGTGCAGGCCAGTGTTGGCGTGCCCGACAGCGTGGTCGAGATGTTTGAGGTCATCACCAAAGAATTTGGTCAGTTGGATATCGTGATCAGTAATGCCGCTTCAGGTGTCCTCAAGCCCGCCATGGAAATGAGCCTGAAGCATTTTCGCTGGTGTCTTGAAACCAATGCTTTTGCAGTGAATTTGTTGGCACAACAGGCCTTGCCGTTGATGAAACAGGGCGGCCGTATTGTGGCAATGTCCAGTTTAGGTGCTCAGCGTGCCATGCCTCATTATGGATTTATTGGCGCCTCAAAGGCTGCTCTTGAGGCGTTGGTGCGTACCTTGGCACAAGAGCTCGGCCCGCGAGGGATTCGAGTCAATACGGTCTCGGCCGGGGTGGTGGATACCGATGCACTGAGTCACTTTCCAAACCGGGATCAGGTCTTGTCTGAGTTTGCCGCCCGCACGCCGGCGGGCCCGAGTTTGCTGCCCACCAATGTTGCCGATGCCGTGTATTTGCTTTGTTTGCCAGAGGCTGCTTGGATCAATGGACACACTTTGGTGGTGGATGGCGGCTTTGCAATTTCAGGTTGAACACGATGAGCTTTGAATCAGGTTTGGCGGGTAAGATTGCGATCGTGACCGGCGGCTCACGAGGCATTGGGCGCGCCATCGTCGAGCTGCTTGCGGCGCAAGGTGTAGACGTCAATTTTTTCTATCGCGGTAATGAAGCGGCTGCGCTAGAGGTTGTGGCTAGCGTGATAGCGGCCGGTGGTAAAGCGACAGCCATACAAGTCGACGTCAGTGATTCGGCGGCCTGTATCGAGGCCGTGAACGCAGTGGCTGAGCGTTGTGAACGGATCGATATCCTTGTCAATAATGCTGGTATCGTGCGCGACAACCTGATGGCAGTCATGGAAGACACCGAAATCTCAGAGGTGCTTGAGACCAATATTGGTGGGGTCTTTAATGTGACCCGACCAGTGATCCCCTACATGATGTCTCAGCGCGCCGGCCGTATCGTCAACCTGTCGTCTGTGGCGGGCAATAAGGCAGGGCGTGGACAGGCGAATTACGCCGCCAGCAAAGGCGCGGTTGATGCCGTCACCCGAGCTTTAGCCGTTGAGTTGGCCTCGCGCAAAATCCTGGTCAATGCAGTGGCACCCGGGGTGATCGACACTGAAATGTCGCAGCAGGTGCGTGATCTGGCCGATGATGAGGTGAAAGCCAAAATATTGCTGAAGCGGTATGGCCAAGTCCAAGAAGTTGCCAATGTGGTAGCCTTTTTGGTATCAGATATGGCCAGTTATGTTACTGGTCAGATTCTGTATGTCGACGGTGGTTTTAAGATGGCCTGAGTATTTGGGCCCACAGCCGCGGTTGCTGATCTACAGCTAGGGGGGATTTCCCTACACTTGGGTTAAAATGACGCGCGCTTACCTCATATCCGGAGCTAACTATGGCTGAAGCAGTCATCACGAAAGAAGAAATCATGGCGGTGTTTCCAACCGTCCAAAAAACGATGGCCGACGCCCTCGGTTGCGATGTTGATGACATCAAGCTCGATGTGTCCCTGATCGAGGGACTTGACGCCGAATCGATCGACTTCCTTGATATGGTGTTTCGCCTCGAGCGCGCCTTCAAAATTAAGGTGCCGCGTGGCAAAATCATCGAAGACGTGCGCGGCGACATGGCTGTGGCCGATTTCGAACAAGGCGGTGTTGTGACAGACAAAGGTGTGGCGCGCTTACGTGAGTATTTGTCTGAAATCGACGAATCACGGTTTAAATTGCCAATGCGCGTCGATCATATTGCGCGTTTGTATACGCCCGAAACCTTCTGCAAGCTCGTGATTCGTGCGCAGCGCGCTTCACAAGCCGCTGGCTGATGGTCTTGAGTACGGCGCGGGCCACTTCGGCCGCGCCAACCGGTCGCTTTGCTGCATTTTCCTTTGTCGATCAGATCACTCAAATCCAAGGGGTGACCCGTGTGTGCGGCCGCTACACAATCCCGGCCAACCTTGAGTATTTTCCTGCTAGCTTGGTCGCTGAGGCTCTCGGTCAACTCGCCGCCTGGGTGGGGATGTCGGCGTTAGGCTTTAGTCATCGACCCGTCGCGGCATTGGCGGGTGATACCAAGGTGTTTTCCCTTCCTAAACCAGGCGACACGCTCGAGCTCATCGTTGATATTGAGTCCTGCGACGTCGAGTCTATTTTGTATCGTGGGCATGCGCTGGCAAACGGCAGCCTGGTGCTTGAGCTAGCCGATACGGTAGGTTCAATGCTAGACATTCATGAGTTTGACGACCCGGCCGCATTGGCGGTTGACTTTGCTCAACTCAGCACAACTGGCCGAGCGGTGGGTGCGTTTACCGGCGTGCCAAAGCCCGATCTCACCGACATGTCGGTGTCAACACCCGAGTATTTGCAAGCTCAGTTAGCCGTTCCCGCAAAGGCGGCTTTTTTTGAAGATCACTTTCCACGTCGTCCGGTGTTTCCAGCGACCTTGCTGCTCGATGCTCAGTTACAGCTAGCAGCGCGTGTTGTCGCTTCGGCCGCGGGCGGCACAGCAACTCGTCTGACACGCATTACCAATGTGAAGGTGCGTGCCTTTACGGCACCGGGTACGCTGTTGGTGCTGTCGGCTCAGTTAGCGCCCCCTGGTCCAGACGACCCTGAGCCTTATATGGTCAAAGTGACCGCACAGGCTGACGGTAAAACAATCGCGGGTGCCAAGATGTATTTTGCCCCTGTCGGAGACATCGCATGAAAACAAGACGTCGCGTGGCGATTACAGGAATCGGCTTGGTGACCCCAGCCGGTCTCGATGTTGCTTCAACTTGGGCCCGAATTAAAGCTGCGCGCAGCTGCGCCGGGCCGATCACGATTTTTGATGCCTCGGGATTCTCGACTCGCATTGCAGCCGAGGTCAAAGGGTTTGACGACTTACCACCCATCGACGACCGTAAATTACTCAAGTACGCCAGCCGGGCGCATCGTTTTGCCTTGGCGGCGGCAGATCAGGCGATCGCTGATGCCGGCGTGCGCCCGACCTTACAAGACGCAGCACGTTGGGGTTGTGTCGTGGGCGCAGGCATGATGACCGTAGCGCATGAAGAGCTTGCAGCGGTACAACGCACTGCGGCACCTGATGGTGAGTTCGTGGCAAGTGCGATACTCGCTGAGCCGGTTGCGAATGATGTGATGGCGTTTAGTCGAAGTTTGTCCACTGCGGGTATCTCACTCTTACTGCGTCGTTTTGGTATACGCGGTTACGCGTCAACAGTGCACACTGCGTGTGCCTCAGGTGGTCAGGCGATTGGCACCGCGATGCGGCTGATTCGACGTGGCCTGGCCGATCGGGTCTTGACAGGTGGCTTTGATTCGATGATTTCACCGGTTGGCTTGTCGGGCTTTTGTCTGCTGTCAGCCGTGTCACCTGACAATGATCATCCCGAACGCGCCAGTCGTCCGTTTGATTTAACCCGCAATGGTTTCGTGTTAGGAGAGGGCGCCGGATTTTTAGTGCTCGAAGAATGGACCTCTGCCGTGCAGCGCGGTGCAACGATTTACGCTGAACTCGCCGGCGACGGCAACTCCCTGTCGTCTTATCGCATTACTGATTCGCACCCCTCGGGCGATGGCCCGATTCAATCGATGCGTCGGGCGATTGCAGATGCAGGTGCACAGAACGCCGATATCGATTATTTGAACGCGCACGGAACCTCAACACCGATGAATGATCGCAGCGAATGTGCTGCGGTCAAAGAGGTTTTTGCTGGTCGAGTCAACGAGGTGGGGGTTAGCTCAACCAAAAGCGTAACGGGTCACTTGATTGCTGCTGCTGGCGCGGTCGAGGCGGGCTTGTGCGCGCTAGCGATTCGCGATGGTTTGATGCCGCCTAATGCAAACTTGCAACAGCTCGACCCCGATTGCGATGTCAATATTGTTCGTGAGCAACCGCGCGCGCAGCGCATCGGGATGGCACTTTCGAACTCGCTAGGGTTCGGGGGCAGCAATAGTTGTCTGGCGTTTCGACACCCCGAAGATACCGCGGCACTCGTGGCTTCAGGACGGTAAACGCGATGAGCCGAATTGTCATCACCGGAACAGGCGCGATTTGCGGCGCGGGCACAGATCCGGCCAGCATTGTTGACACCTTGTTGGCGGGGCGCTCAGCGTTGGCGCCTATTGCCAGTTTTAATGCCGAACCGTTTCGAGGTGGTCTGGCAGCTGAAGTGCCCGACTACAACGGTGGCAAGTTGCTGGGTGACCGCAAACTACTCAAATTGGTACGTCGCTCAGATGTATTTGGTATTTATGCCGGCACTCAAGCCATTGAGCAGGCCGGTCTGTCTGCTTGGCGGGCGACGCTGACTGAAGTCGAGGCGGCACAATACGCAGATCAAACCGGTTGTTATGTGGGCTCTGGCGGCGGCGCCTTCGAGGTCAGTTACGACTTTTTTCCGCTGATGGCCGAGACGAAAGATGATTTGAATGGCTTCGGTCGTGAGTTACCTAATATGGTCAACCCGATGTGGTTGCTCAAGTCGCTGCCTAATAATGTGTTGTGCCATATCAGTATTCGTCATCAACTAAAGGGCCCAAACGGATGTATTACGAATCACACGTCAAGTGGGCTCTTGTCGGTGATTGAAAGCGCCTGGGCACTGCGTGAAGGTGATGCTGAGCGTGTTGTGGCCGTGGGTCATGATGCCCCGATTGAGCCGCAAACCTTGTTGTATCTGGATCGTGTCGGTTTGATTGGTAAAGATAGCTTGCGACCTTTTGATCAGCGGCATGACGGTTGTTTGCTGGGCGAGGGCGCGGCGTCGTTCGTGCTTGAAACCGAAGCCTCCGCGCAAGCACGTGGCGCAACCATTTTAGGTGAGTACCTTGGCGGTGGCGATGCCTCTGAAGGAGAGGGTTTATTCTGTATTCGCGCTGACGGTGATGGCTTGAGTCGTGCAATTGAACTGGCCTTAGCGGACGCACAACTTACGCCAGCTGATGTGGGTATGGTTGTGGCGCATGGTAACGGGACGCAAGAATCAGATGCCTCAGAGGTAGCAGCCCTGCTTCGCGTGTTTGGGACTGAGATGCCCCCCGTGACGGGCTTTAAATGGTCAGTGGGCCACTTGTTTTCTTCAGCGGGG
>CAMCII010000008.1 GCA_945874505.1 Bordetella parapertussis
TATTAAGCGGTGTGCGTCGGTTCTGGAACCTGTCACTCTTGTTGTTTTGGGTGATTGCGTTGTCGGGTGCCTCGATTTTGATGTGGGGCGGAGTCTTTGGGCTGACCTATGTTGAGAATAGTCGTTGGGGTGGGTTGCCCCTGACTTTAATGCTCTCAACGTTTGGTATCGCCTTTGCGTTTCCGCTTGGAATTGTGCTGGCCTTGGGGCGTCGATCAAACATGCCGGCCATTAAAACGATTTGCATCGTGTATATCGAGTTGATTCGCGGCGTACCCTTGATCAGTTTGCTATTTATGTCAGCTGTCATGTTGCCATTGTTTTTGCCTGAAGGGCTGACGATTGATAAGTTATTGCGTGCGCAGGTTGCCATTATTCTGTTTGCAGCCGCCTATATGGCTGAAACGATTCGGGGCGGTTTACAAGCGATCCCGAAAGGTCAGTTTGAGGGTGCCGATTCGCTTGGGTTGACCTATTGGCAGCAAATGCGATTGATCGTCCTGCCGCAGGCACTGAAGATTGTCATACCGCCGCTTGTTGGCCTGTTTATCGCCTTGTTTAAAGATACCTCGCTTGTGGTGATTATTGGTATTTTTGATCTGACTCAGGCAGCCAAGGCTGCGCTCGTGGATCAAGCCTGGCGCGGCTTTAGTATTGAAATTTATGTTTTCATTTCGGCAATTTATTTTGTGTTTTGCTATTCGATGTCTAAATATAGTCAGTCCCTCGAAAAGCGGCTGGCCACAGAGCATCAGCGCTAGAAGGTTGCTTGTCGCTATCAGGCGCGTCCTATTCTCGGAGATCGTGTATGGCAGATGCCATCATTCGCATGCAAGACGTCAACAAGTGGTTTGGTAAGTTTCACGTGTTGCGCAACATTAATTTAGAGGTGGCGCCGGGCGAGCGCATCGTGATCTGTGGCCCTTCGGGCTCGGGTAAGTCGACACTGATCCGTTGTATTAATCGCCTCGAAGAGCATCAACAAGGTCGGATCGTGGTTGAAGGTACCGAAATCACCAACGATATTCGTCATGTTGAGGCGATTCGTCGTGATGTTGGCATGGTGTTTCAGCATTTCAATTTATTTCCTCATTTGACCGTGTTAGAAAATCTGACCCTCGGACCGATCTGGGTGTTAAAAACCCCCAAGGCTGAGGCTGAAACTCGTGCGATGAAATACCTTGAGCGGGTGCGCATCGCCGAGCAGGCGACTAAGTTTCCGGGACAGTTGTCTGGTGGGCAACAACAGCGCGTGGCGATTGCCCGCTCGCTGTGTATGGATCCCAAAGTGATGTTGTTTGATGAACCGACCTCGGCGCTCGATCCTGAAATGGTGAAAGAGGTGCTCGATGTGATGGTAAATTTAGCCCAGGACACTGGCATGACCATGGTTGTGGTGACTCATGAGATGGGCTTCGCTCGCAAGGTGGCCGATCGGGTTATTTTTATGGATCAGGGCGAAATCATCGAACAAAATACGCCCGATGCGTTCTTCGATCATCCCCAAAACGAGCGGACCCAACTATTTTTAAGTCAAATCCTTCATTGAACGATCGGCAGTTCAACCCCTAGCGCTGAGGCAGCGATGTCCACTTCAGTCAGGCGTTCGCAAGTGAGGTAACGACAGTCAGTTCGGTTGGCGCACCCGGTTGATACGACTGTGATCAAATTCATTCATGATATTCAAAAGAGGCAACGATGGTTAACTTATGCTCGACAGTGCCGGTGAGTTCACAAGGCCGAATCAATGTGCCACGCGACATGCGGTCAATCGGTGCAGTGTTGTTGGTGTGTTTGCTAGGGTTGCTATTCACTGAATCTCGGGCTCAAAGCTCCTCGTCAGCCTCTGATGCTTCGGCGGCTAATTTTCCGACCAAGCCATTGCGCTTTGTTGTCCCTTATCCACCAGGTGGCCCGCTTGACGTCATGGCGCGAGTCTTGGCAGAGAAAGTGAAAGCGAGCTTGGGGCAACCCATTGTGGTTGAAAATAAGCCCGGCGCGGGGGGCAACATTGGCGCCGATTTAATCGCGAAAGCGCAGCCAGATGGATACGCCTTGGTGATGGGGGCGGTCGCCACCCACGCCATCAACCCTTGGCTGTTTGCTTCGATTCCGTATGACTCGCTTAAAGACTTTGCGCCGGTCGTGCTGGTAGCCTCGGTACCCAATGTGTTGTTGGTCAATCTTGATTTCGCTCAAAAAAATAATATACAAACCGTGCAAGATCTTGTCGCGTATGCGCGTAAACATCCAGGACAATTGAATTACGGTTCGGGTGGCTCAGGCAGCGCTGGGCATTTGGCGGGTGCTTTGTTAAGTGCGCGTGCGAAAGTTGAGATGGTGCATATTCCGTATCAAGGTGCGGCGCCCGCGCAATTAGCGTTGCTGTCAGGTCAGTCTGCGTTGATGTTTGATAACTTAGCGGCAGCGGCTAACTTAATTCGCGAGAAAAAAGTGAAAGCCCTCGCAGTGACAACAAAGGTACGCTCAGGGTTATTGCCCGAGTTGCCCCCCATGCAAGACGCGGGCATCGAGCCGTTTGATATTGGCACTTGGTTTGGTGTGTTTACTACCGCAGGCACCCCCGCGGCGGTCGTAGACAAGCTGCACACGGCTTATATGGCGGCGCTTGCTGAACCCGAGGTGAAAGAGCGCTTAAAAGCAATGGGCTCTGAAGCCGCGGCGTTGTCGGTCGCGCAATTTAGCGCTTTTGTGGCAACTGAGCGTGCCAAGTATCAAGAGTTGGTCAAGCTGTCAGGTGCGACTAACCAGTGATTAAGAGCTGGCCAAGCTTTCAGGTGCGACGAACTAGCGATCAAGAGCTGGCCAAGCTTTCAGGTGCGATTAACTAGCGATCAAGAGCTGGGCAAGCTTTCAGGTGCGATTAACTAGCGATCAAGAGCAGATCAAGCTTTCAGGTGTGGCATCTTAACTAGTTCGATTTTGTCGCAAACTTTCGCCCGCATCGGGGGGGAGCCGCCAGAACGCAAAACTTGGCAAAGCACACAGCACGCCAATCACGACAAAGCCGACGACGACATCGGCTGCGATGAGCTGACTCGAGCCTCGCCACAGCATACTCAGGTGTAGCGCTTCTGCGGCCACCCCCACCCCTAAGCTCACACCAAGTTGTTGCCCCATTGCGGCAAAGCTGCTCGCGCGGCTCATGCTAGTTTGCGAAATGTCGGCATAGGCTAAGGTGTTGATCGCAGTGAACTGTAGCGACCTAAAAAAACCACCCAACAACAACACGCCAATCATGATGACTGCAGGCGTAGAGACAGTAAAAAAGGCGCAACTGGCAAGGCTTGCCCCGGTAAAGACAGCATTGACGGTTAGCACGCGTCGATAGCCCCAGCGATTCAGAATCCGCGGTGCCGCCATTTTCATGGCCATTGCACCGACCGCGCCAGCAAAGGTAATCAGGCCCGCCGAAAGCGCACTGAGCCCAAAGCCGATTTGCAGCATTAAGGCTAACAAGTAAGGGACGGCACCTACACCGAAGCGACAAAGATTGCCCGCAATCGTCGAGACCCTGAAGGTGTGAATTTTCAATAAAGACAAATCCAAGATTGGGTCTGAATGATGCTGCGAATGCCAGTAATACAGCGCACCTGAAATCAGGCCGGTTGCAATCAGAGCTGCCGACACCGCAATGGAAGGGCCACCTTGACCTAGGGATTCAAAGCCTGCGACCAAGGTTGCCATGCACAGCGCGCTGAGCACAAATCCTAACCAGTCCAGCGGACGAACTTGGTGATCAGCGGGTAATTCGCGCACAAAACGCAAAATCATCCAGATTCCTAAGATGCCAATTGGGAGGTTAATTAAAAAGATCCAGTGCCACGAGGCGTAGGTGACTAATAATCCACCAAGTGGGGGCCCGGCCATTGGCCCGATTAGGGCTGGCATTGACAAAAAGGCCATAGCCTTCAGTAGGTCATGTTTGGGAATCGTACGAAGCAGAATGATGCGCCCGACGGGCACCATCATGGCCCCCCCGATACCCTGAACGATACGCGACAAGACAAGTTGTGTGAGAGTCGTTGACAGCGCACAGGTCAGGGAGCTGAGTGTAAACAGAGCGATGGCGGCAACAAAGACTCGTCTGGCCCCATAGCGATCAGCGGCCCAGCCACTAATGGGCACAAAGACGGCGACGGCAAGCAGATACGAGGTGATCGCAATATTCATGCCTACGGGGTCGGCGCCCAAATCAGCCGCCATGGCTGGCAAGGCCGTCGTGACCACGGTCGAGTCGAGCATTTGCATGAGAAGCGCGCAACCGACGATAAAAGGAAGCATTCGCTCGGGTTTTGCCGTATCTTTTGGTGAAGGTGAGGCTGGTTGTGGGTGGTTTAGCCCGGCTGGAGCAGTCGACATCGCGGCAATCTTAGGGGGTCAAGGCACTAATCATCAGAGGTCAGGCTCTACAGTACACTAAGCACTAGTCTAATTATTTATAAAAATGCCATGGCTGAGAACTACACTTCAGAAATTACCCAATTTCTTCAGGCTTACAAAGCCGCTCACACTGATGTTGAACAACGCCAGCGTGACGGACGCGCGCGCTTATGGGATAAGCCGCAAGACCCTGAACTGGCCGAAGGGTTCAAACAGGCGCGGGTTCGTCAAAGCCCCTACGTGTATCAAAATAGTTAGTTTTCATGGCTTCGACTCAAGTCTCGGGAGACAGCCTGAAAGCGCTTGTAACGCCCCCAGTCGATACGACGCCTGACGTCATCGACGCGGTCGCGCTTGCCCGTCTGTACGGTGAGCCCCTGTTTTCATTGCCTACCGATCTTTATATTCCGCCCGATGCGCTTGAGGTGTTTCTCGAGACGTTTCAAGGCCCACTCGATCTCTTGCTTTATCTCATCCGCAAGCAAAATTTCAATGTGCTTGATATTCCGATGGCTGAGGTGACGCGGCAGTATCTGTCGTACGTTGATCAGATCCGGATGCACAACCTAGAGCTTGCGGCAGAGTATTTGCTGATGGCGGCGATGCTGATCGAAATTAAAGCTCGCATGTTGCTGCCGGTTAAAAAATCCGATACCGGGCAAGAGGCCGAAGATCCGCGCGCCGAGCTTGTACGTCGTTTGCTTGAGTACGAGCAAATTAAGCTCGCAGCCCAAAAGTTGAATGCCTTGCCTCAATTGGGTCGTGACTTTCAACGCTCGCAGGCTTTTGCTGACTTGCGTGTTGAACGCGCCTTGCCTGACGTCAGTGTTGAAGATTTGCGGCAGGCTTGGGTCGATATCTTGAAGCGCGCAAAGCTCAATGCACATCATCACATCACCCGCGAGCAATTGTCTGTGCGAGATCACATGACGCATATTTTGCGTCGCCTCAACGGGGTGCGGTTTATCGAATTTGGTGCGTTGTTTATGGAGCGTATTGCTGAGGGTGCCCCAATCGCTGTTGTCGTGGTGCACTTCTTGGCTTTGCTTGAGCTGGCGCGTGAAACCTTATTAGAGATTACTCAAGCTGAACCCTACGCCCCGATTTATGTGCGTTTGGCCTACACAAGCGCGGCGGTTTAGATCGCGCTTGGCCGAGACACGGAGACAAAGAATTGAAGGTTGTTCATACCATCCAAGAATTGCGTGACCAGCTGCGTGGGCAGTTGCGTGTGGCGTTTGTGCCCACCATGGGTAACCTGCACGAGGGTCATTTGGCATTGATGAAACTCGCACGACAGCACGGCGACCCAGTCGTGGCGAGTATTTTTGTCAACCGGCTGCAGTTTGCCCCAGGTGAAGATTTTGAAAGATATCCACGCAC
Organism: Bordetella parapertussis; assembly: GCA_945874505.1. GTDB lineage: Bacteria > Pseudomonadota > Gammaproteobacteria > Burkholderiales > Burkholderiaceae_B > Zwartia > Zwartia parapertussis_J. The sequence goes on from CAMCII010000008.1 coordinate 5,788, forward strand.
CTTACAAGACGATATTAAAAAGCTTCAGCGTGACCGCGATGTCTATTGCTTATTTGCCCCAGACGAACGCGAGCTTTACCCCGAACCGCAAAACTACCGTGTGCAACCCCCTCAAGAGCTCGGCGACATTCTTGAAGGTGAACACCGCCCCGGATTTTTTGGTGGTGTGAGTACTGTGGTATTAAAACTTTTTTCTTGCGTGCAGCCCGGCGTGGCGGTGTTTGGTAAAAAGGATTACCAGCAACTCATGGTGATACGCAACATGTGTCGCCAGTTTCAGTTGCCCGTTGAAATTTTGGCACACGAAACAGTGCGGGCTGAAGATGGTTTGGCCTTGTCATCACGCAATGTCTATTTGCAGCCACATGAGCGTGCAGAGGCACCGCAACTCTATGCTGCGCTGCAGTCTGTGCAACAAAGGGTAAGGGCGGGCGAACTCGATACCAACAGGCTCGGGAACGACGCTGCCAACGCACTGCAAAGTCGAGGTTGGCAAGTTGACTATATCGCGATTCGCCGCCGGCGCGATCTCAATAAGCCGACGCCCCAAGACCTTGCTGCGGCTGAGCCGTTAGTCGTGTTGGCTGCAGCTAAATTAGGCGCAACCCGCTTGATCGATAATCTCGAACTCTGAGCGTTGCTGTCACAACCTAGGGTTAATCCGCCTGTCAGATTTGACAGCTATTCGTGCTTGCTCACTCATGACAGACTGCGCTTCGTGTTGACACGGAGGCCGTATGAAATTTTCAGAAAATAGGGCAGACAGGGGCTGGAAAGCGCTGACGGCGCGTGAGCGCGATGTCATTCACCCTGTCGCCGAGGGCAAGTCTAACAAGTTGATCGCAAGCGAACTGGGCATCTCAATGCGCACTGTCGAGGCGCATCGTGCTCGTATCTTTCACAAAATGGGGGTACGCAACGCCGTGCAGCTAGCTCGCACAGTTTGCATTAGCCCTGAGCCACCAAACCCATCCGAGCCTAGCTTTACCCAACCGAATGACCTCGGCTGGATTCCAGATAAAGTCGATTAGATCTCGTGGCAGCGCCAGCCGATTGTCGGCCTGGTTATAGCTCACGGGCAGTTTGGTGCTGGCTTACCTTTCAATTCATCGATGGGGTCAAGATCAGGTTGACGCGAAAGATTGTAGGTGAGGTTCGCAGTGCCGCCGTTCATTGAAATGAGTCGCAGCATATTGCCCGAGGTCATTGCAAGCTCGGCACGCACATTACCTTGATTGTTTAGCAGCACCACGCGAGGTACGGCTTGCGCCGATGCTCGCCAGCAGCCCTGATCGGTTTGCACGGCACTGTTCTTGCTGCTTTGGTCTAGGTAGGTTGCGCGTGCGCGCCAGCGGCCATTGGGCGCCAGTGTGATGGTCACGCGCTGTGCTGAACATTTCATTTCGGGATGAAAACAAGGCAAGGTGCCGGCAAAACTCTGAGGTTCGGGGATCAGAGTGGCTTGCAGGCTTTGGGATGGTGCTGCTGTTGCGCTCGAGGCTGAGTCAACGCTTGCGCTTGAGGGTGGCGCATCAGCGGCAGCGTTTGCGCTGTCATAGGTTGGGGCGGTAACAGGTGCACCTGAGGTCGCATTGGTACCCGCAATTTGCCCGGGTGTTGCTGGGCGCGGAGTTGCTACGACCGCGCTTGGCGCCGGTGCCGCGGGTGCCGCAGTTCGGGGCCCAGTGCTTGGTTGCTGCAGATTAATTTGGATCTGGCTAGGGGCACGTAACGTTTGGTTGTTATAGATGCCATCACCTTGGGCGATCGCGTCAGTGGTTGTGCTGGCTGGAGGGGGGTTGTAGTAGCCCGCCTGCTGCATCTGTGCACAGCCCGTTAGCCCCACTGCTAATAAAGCGAGCAGGTGAGGGCGAAATTTTAATGCGTGCGGGGCGAGACGCAATGTGCTTCGAAACATGATCGAGACTTCCTAATTCAAGAGACTTCAAGGATTCTATGCATTCTACGCATTTGGCACAGTCCATGCACAGTAACTTCGCATCGAACCACTATGTTTGAAAGATTGCTGAGCGCTTTGGTAGTTGGACTGCTTCTTGGCGGGCTTAGTGCGTTGCTCTTGGTGCCCTTGGCGCGCGAGTGGTCTGGGCGCTTACTGGAGCAGTACTCGACGATCGATATGCGGGCGGCGAGCTTGAGCACGCACTCGCTAGGTACAAAACATAACTTAGATATGCGGTTAATCGGCGGTCTGTGCCTCTGCGATGTACTTGCAGTGCTGAACTGGGGTGTCAGTTGGCAAGCCTGGATGGCCGCGAGTTACTGCGCGACCCTACAAGTATTGGCGCGGATCGATGCGCAGACCCAACTTTTACCTGACATGCTGACTCTTCCACTACTTTGGGTGGGTTTGTTGTTTCACTGGTCAGGCGGGTGGGTCGAGCTAGACGACGCTGTGGCGGGTGCCGCGGCGGGTTATGGACTGCTATGGTTAACTTGGGCGGCATTTCGGGGTTGCAGTGGCCGCGATGGCATCGGCTTTGGGGATTTAAAACTCGCTGCTGCAAACGGCGCCTGGCTAGGTGTCGAGGCCCTGCCCTGGGCGTTATTGGCGGCATCGCTGGCAGCCTGCGTGGTCGCGTTGGTTGGGCGTGCGACCGGGCGCCTAAAACGGTTCGGGGCTGTGGCGTTTGGGCCTTATCTGGCAATGGGCGGTATCCTCGTGCTATTTTGTACGCAAAATAGCTTGTCATGTCTTTCATTTGGGTACTTGACAGGCCTGCTCATAAGGTAAATATGCAGACTTCGAAGTTTAAATTGGGCCTGACCGGAGGCATTGGTTCGGGCAAGACGCAGGTGGCCAACTTGCTTGCTGGGTGGGGGGCGTCGGTGATCGATACGGATCTGATTGCCCACAGCCTGACGGCCCCAGCCGGGTTAGCCATCGACCCGATTCGACAAGCCTTTGGTGCCGAAGTGATTGAGCCCTCTGGCGCCTTGAACCGAGCCCGCATGCGAGAGCTAGTGTTCGCTGACCCAACGCGGCGGGCTGAGCTTGAGGCGATTTTGCACCCGTTGATTGGCCAGACTGTGCGCCAAGAGGCGGAGCTTGCGCAGGGGCTTTATCTGGTATTTGTGGTGCCTTTGCTGGTTGAGTCGGGTCGCTGGCGTCAGCAAATTGATCGCCTGTGCGTGGTGGATTGCGATCAAGAGACCCAGATTCAGCGGGTGCAGGCCCGCAGCGGCATCGAACTTGCGACGATTCACAATATTCTGGCGGCGCAGGCAACACGCGAGCAGCGATTGGCGGTGGCCGACGACGTGATTGACAATTCAAAGTCGGTTTCGATGGCAGCCCTAGAAAAACAAGTATTGGTGATGCACCAAGGCTGGTGTAACCTTGCACAACTTGGATCAAATCGCGCATCCTAATTTGCCGAGTACTCGGCTAACAACATGCAATTATTGTGACTTTATTTGAATACCCTTTCAATGAACGTGTTCGGGCGCTGCTGCGCCTCGAGTCGTTGTTTGATCGAATGTTGTTTTTTGCTGGATTAAGCGATGCCCGTCAGCATCAGGTTGCCCTTTCTGCCTTGTTTGACCTGCTGGATGCCACTGAGCGCACCGACATTAAAGGTAGCGTTTTACAAGACCTTGAACGACAGCGCATGGTGCTCGTTGGGTTAAAGGATCACCCTGGCGTCGATACAAAAACTCTGATAAGTATGTTGGCAGAAATTGAGAAAGCTGCCACGAATCTCAATGCGAGTGGCCGTACTGGGCAGTCGCTGCGCGAAAATGAATGGCTCACTAGTTTGCGCGGGCGTTTGGTTGTGCCTGGCGGGGGCACTCAGGTAGACATGCCTTCTTTTCATGCTTGGCAAAGCTTGCCTGAGGCCCAACGTCAGGCTGATTTACAACGGTGGATCTCAACCTTGATTCCGATCCATATCGGCATTGCGATCGTCTTACGACTGTTGCGCGACTCGGGTGAGGCGGTCAACGCTGTCGCACCGCAGGGGGCCTATCAGCAAATGTTGGCAGGTAAAACCTATCAGCTTCTGCGTGTCTGGGTCGATGACACTGCTGGTGTGTTTCCTGAGATCAGTGCCAATAAGTATATGGTCTGGATTCGTTATTCGGCGCAGCAAGGTGATCAGCGACCGCAAGCTGTGGCACAGGATGTTGCCTTCAAAATGACCCTTTGCGCCCTGTAGGGTCGCCTGGAAACGCTAATGGTTGAACGTTTGTCAACGCACTCTTTGGTGCGGTCGCCGCTGTTATGGATCGTCGGTGTGAGTTTGGTGGCGCTCGCAGTTTGGTGGTTTATCCCTAGCGCCCCGACCCCTGCAAAGAAGGGTCCGCCCGCTGGTTTTATACCGTCCGTGCCGGTCAAGATCGACGTTGCTCGATTGCAAGACTTGGATATATTTTTACGTGGTCTTGGTACCGTCACGGCGTTTAACACGGTCACGGTGCGCAGCCGCGTGCAAGGCGAATTGATCGAAGTCTTGTTCAAAGAAGGCGAGCAGGTCAAAGACAATCAGTTGCTCGCCAGAATCGACCCTCGCTCGTTTGAGGTGGCCCTTGAGCAGGCACTCGGTCAGCAACAACAAAATGAATCTCAATACCAAAATGCTAGGCGTGATTTACAGCGCTATCAAACGTTGCGCAAACAAGATTCGATTGCACCCCAGATGCTCGATACTCAGCTGGCATTGGTGAGCAAGTTTGAAGGACAACTCAAAAGCGACCAAGCCGCTGTGAATAGTGCACGATTACAGCTTGATTACACCCGTATTACCGCACCGATTGCGGGTCGCCTTGGACTGCGGCGTGTCGATGCGGGTAATCTGATCAATGCCAATGACCCGCTGGGTTTGGTGGTGATCACGCAGACACAACCGATTACCGTGTTGTTTACCCTCGCCGAAAACGATTTGCCTGCAGTGCGTGGGCCCTTACTGGAGGGGCAAACGCTGACAGTCCAAGCGTACGATCGCTCTGATCAAGTGCAATTGGCCCAGGGCGAGTTGATGACGATTGATAACCAAATCGATGTGACCACAGGCACGGTCAAGCTCAAGGCGCGATTTAGTAACGAAGCTGATGCGTTGTTTCCAAACCAGTTCGTGAATGTACGCATGAAAGTCAACACTGTGAAAGACGCGTTAACCATCTCGTCGGGGGCATTGCAACAGGGCAACCAAGGTGCTTTTGTGTATGTGATTTTGCCAGACGATACCGTCGCGGTAAGACCCGTCAAAACAGGTGCGCGTAGTGGCGATCGGGTGGCGATTCTTGAGGGTGTTCAGGTTGGTGAGCGAGTCGTGCTTGAAGGCACAGATCGTTTGCGCGCAGGCGCAAAGGCACGCGTCATTGGTGGCTCTGAGGCTGCGGGTAGCCGTGCGCCTGGCGCGGGCGGGCGCACTCCAGGGGGCGGCGATCCAGCGACTCAAGGTGCCGGAGCACCTGGCACTACCGCGGCACCGCCTCGGCCGTGAACCTGTCTCGGCCGTTTATCGTTCGGCCCGTTGCCACAACTCTGGCAATGGTGGCGTTGTTTCTGTCTGGGCTGATTGCTTATCGTTGGTTGCCAGTCTCGTCACTTCCTGAAGTTGACTATCCCACCATTCAATCGACCGCTTACTACCCAGGTGCTAGCCCCGATGTGATGGCGGCGCTCGTGACCTCACCGCTTGAGCGGCAGTTTGGACAGATGCCAGGCTTGCGGCAGATGTCGTCCAGTAGTGCCGCTGGCACCTCAGTCATTACGCTGCAGTTTGCTTTGTCATTGCCGCTTGATGTGGCTGAACAGCAGGTGCAAGCTGCGATCAACGCCGCCAGCAGTTTGTTACCGCGTGATTTGCCGGCACCGCCTGTCTACAACAAGGTCAACCCCGCCGATGCCGCAGTATTGACGCTGGCGGTGACGTCTCCCACGGTACCTTTACCTCAAATACGGGATTTAGTTGATACCCGCATGGCGCAGAAAATTTCTCAGGTGGCGGGCGTGGGTTTGGTGACTGTGGCGGGTGGGCAGAGGCCTTCCATGCGCATCCAGGCAAATCCTCAGGCGCTGGCCGCCTACGGTTTGACGCTTGCTGATGTGCGAACGGCGGTGGTCGGCGCCAACGTGAATCAGCCTAAAGGCACGCTTGACGGCGGGGCGCGCTCGACCACGATCAACGCCAATGATCAACTCAAAACTCCACTTGAGTATATGAACTTGGTGGTGTCTTATAACAATGGTGCACCGTTGCGACTTTCAGATGTCGCCACTGCTGTGTACGAGGCTGAAGATGCGCGTCTGGCGGCCTGGGCCGATACCGAGCCTGCAATCTTACTCAACGTACAGCGCCAGCCCGGCGCAAATGTGATTGAGGTGGTTGATCGTATACAAAAACTCTTGCCGCAATTACGCGTGGCGTTGCCGGCTAACCTAGATGTCAAGGTCATGTCGGATCGAACCCAGACGATTCGCGAATCTGTGCGTGACGTGCAGACTGAGTTGTTACTGGCGATTGGCTTGGTGGTTTTAGTGACCTTTGTATTTTTGCGCACCTTGACTGCCACCTTGATCCCCAGCATCGTGGTGCCGCTGTCGTTGGTGGGTACGTTCGGTGTCATGTACCTGATTGGTTTTAGCATTAATAACCTGACCTTAATGGCCTTGACGATTGCAACTGGTTTTGTGGTGGATGATGCGATTGTGATGATCGAGAATATCGCCCGCTATCTCGAGCGCGGTGAAACCCCCATGCAAGCTGCACTAAAAGGTGCCTCACAAATCGGTTTTACGCTTGTGTCCTTGACGGTGTCCCTGATTGCAGTGCTGATACCTTTGCTCTTCATGACTGAGGTGGTGGGACGACTCTTCAGAGAGTTTGCTGTCACGCTTGCGGTAGCGATTTTGCTGTCCTTGTTGATTTCGCTGACCCTCACGCCGATGATGTGTGCACGCATGTTGCGGGTAGGGGATCATCAAAGTGGCGGCCCCTTAGCGCGTTATTTCAGTCAGAAAATTGACCAATTGATTGCAGGTTATGGTCGCTTGTTGCAGATCGTGCTCAATCATCAGACGCTCACCTTATTTGTTGCACTTGGCACGTTTTTATTGACGGCGCTTCTGTACCTGGCAATTCCAAAAGGTTTTTTCCCGGCGCAGGATACGGGGCTGATCCAAATTGTGACGCAAGCGCCGCAGAATATTGCGTTTGCAACAATGGCGCAGCGTCAGCAAGAGGCCGTCAAGGTGATCCTAGAAGACCCAGATGTCGCCACAGTGGCGTCGTTTGTGGGTGTTGATGCGGTGAATGAAACGGTGAACACAGGTCGATTGCAAGTGGCTTTGCGTGCACATAACCTGAGAAACGATCAGGCCTCTGTGATCATTCAGCGCTTGCAAGACCGCTTGAGCGTTGTCAATGGCTTGCAGTTTTATCTGCAGCCGATACAAGATTTAACCGTCGAAGATCGCGTGAGCCGGACCCAATACCAGCTGACGCTTGAAAGCGCAGACCCGGCGTTACTCGCCCAGTGGGTGCCCTTGCTCGTGGATCAGTTGCGTCAGAGTGAGCCACTGTCCGATGTCATTGATGATATGCAGAACGAGGGGCTTAACACCTTTATTCAAATTGATCGCGACGCGGCGGCGCGTGTGGGTGTGTCGACGGCGGCGATCGATGATGCGCTTTACGATGCATTTGGACAGCGCCAAATTTCGACGATTTTTACCCAATCAAACCAGTACCGTGTGGTGCTTGAGACGGCACCGCAGTTTCGCCGCGATCCCTCAGCATTCGGGTCAATTTTTGTCAAAACAGCCGACGGCAAACCTATCGCCTTGACTAATTTAGTCACCGTGACCGAAGGGCGTTCTGCGTTGGTGTTAAATCGGCTCGATCAGTTTCCGTCGGTAACAATCTCTTTTAACTTGGCACCCGGCGCCTCGTTGTCTGACGCAGTGGCCGCGGTCAACCAGTCTCAGCAGGCGATTGGGATGCCTTTGGGTATTCAGGCCCGGTTTCAAGGGGCGGCGCGCGCGTTTGAGGCTTCGCTCTCGAGTACGCTATTTTTGATTCTGGCTGCTGTGATCACGATGTACATCGTGCTCGGTGTGTTGTACGAAAGTTTTATTCATCCGGTGACGATTCTGTCGACCTTGCCGTCGGCCGCGATTGGTGCTTTGTTGGCATTGACGCTCACTGGGCGCGATCTGGATATGATTGGAATTATCGGCATCATCCTGTTGATCGGGATTGTGAAAAAAAATGCGATCATGATGATCGACTTTGCGCTTGAAGCTGAGCGCAAGCACAAGATGCCTGCCCGCGAGGCGATTGAACAAGCGGCGCTCTTGCGGTTTCGCCCAATCTTGATGACAACGCTTGCGGCGTTATTTGGGGCCGTGCCCTTAATGCTCTCAACCGGGACGGGCGCCGAACTTCGGCAGCCGCTTGGTTTAGTCATGGTGGGCGGCCTGCTAGTGAGTCAAGTGTTGACCTTGTTCACGACACCAGTGATTTATTTGTTCTTTGATCGAATGTTTGTGGGCCGTCGCACCACGACAAACACAAGCGATCCTGTGTCATGAGCCTGTCTGGCCCCTTCATCGTCCGCCCAGTTGCCACGATATTGATTTGGCTGGGTGTGGTGCTGGCAGGTTGGCTAGCCCATAGTCTGCTGCCAATTGCACCGTTGCCGCAGATTGAGTTTCCGGTGATTGGCGTACGCGCGCAAATGCCCGGTGCCAGCCCCGAAGTGATGGCAGCGACCGTGGCAACGCCACTTGAGCGCTCGCTTGGTACGATTGCGGGCGTATCTGAAATGACGTCGCGCAGCACCACCGGCCAGACTCGCATCACGTTACAGTTTGATTTGAGTCGCGATATCAATCGTGCGGCCACAGATGTACAGGGCGCAATTAATGCGGCCCGAGCGATGATGCCTAGCGGCTTGCGCAGCAACCCGTCTTACAACAAAGCCAACCCGTCTTCTGCACCGATTATCACGCTTGCCTTGACCTCCGAAACGCTGTCGCAGGGGCAGTTGTATGACATTGCCTCGACGATCGTGCAACAAAAGCTGTCTCAAGTCGAAGGTGTGGGCGAGGTGCAAATTGGCGGAAGCTCTTTGCCGGCAGTGCGTATCGACCTCGACCCTGACGCGTTGGCACAAGCCGGTGTCTCGCTTGAAGCTGTTCGCATCGCCATCGCTGCGGCAAACTCCACTCGACCCAAAGGTGCGCTTGAAAACGACATGTATCGCTGGCAGATTATGGCCAACGATCAACTCTGGAAAGCGGCAGATTACCGACCGCTCATTGTCGCTTGGCGCAATGGCGCACCGGTGCGCTTGTCAGAGGTGGCTCGCGTCGAAGACTCGGTTGAGGATACGTTCAATATTGGCTATTTCAATCACAAACAAGCCATTTTGGTGCTGGTGCGAAGTCAGGCTAAAGCCAACATCATCAAGACGGTGGATCAGATTCGGGCAGATTTGCCTGTGTTGCGAGCCATGCTGCCCGCAGATGTGACAGTATCGGTGGCACAAGATCGCACTCCTAGTATTCGGGCTTCTGTGCACGAGGCCGAAAAGACATTATTAATTGCCATTGGTTTAGTGATGATGGTGGTGCTGGTGTTCTTACGTAATTGGCGTGCCGCCTTTATCCCAACGGTTGCAGTGCCTGTGTCTTTGATCGGCACATTTGGCGTGATGTACTTGTGTGGCTACTCTTTAAATACGATGTCGCTCATGGCGTTGATTGTGGCTACGGGGTTTGTGGTAGACGACGCGATCGTTGTCGTTGAAAACATTATGCGTCACGTCGAACGTGGTGAGTCGATCCAGCGGGCAGCCTTACGCGGTACCCGTGAAGTTGGCTTTACCGTTTTGTCGATGAGCATCTCGCTCATTGCGGTGTTTATTCCGATCTTGCTGATGGGCGGGTTGCCTGGCCGTTTGTTTCGTGAGTTTGCGGTGACCTTGTCGGCTGCAATCTTGATTTCAATGTTGGTGTCGCTGACGTTGACGCCGATGATGGCAGCACACTTGCTCAAGCGCCCCGTCAAAGATCGAGTCGCAAACGGTCGGCCTAATATTTTTTCGCGCTGTATTCAAGCGGTTGTTGATGCAACCGTGAATGGTTATGGGCGGTCATTAAACTGGGCCTTGCGTCACGGTCGTTTGATGATGTTGCTGTTAGCGGTGACAGTTGGCTTAAACTTTTATCTGTATGGGGTCGTGCCAAAAGGTTTTTTTCCTCAGCAAGATACTGGAATGATGCTGGGTTTTTTTTCAACCGATGACGGTACCTCGTTTGAATCGATGAAGCCCAAGCTGGATCGCTTTAGACAGGTGCTCTTGCGCGACCCAGCAATCAGCACTGTGACGGCTTACGCCAACGGGCGAGGCGGCAGCAATACTAGTTTTTTGGCCGTGCAGCTCAAGCCCTTCGCTGAGCGAAAAATTTCAGTCAGAGATGTGATCATGCGGCTGCGGCCTCAGCTCGCGGGGATTCCGGGCGCGCGTTTATTTTTGATGGCACAACAGGACGTTAGAATCGGTGGTCGACAAAGCAGTTCAGCGTTTCAATATACGCTCATGGCCAACGAGCTCGAGGACTTGAAAGAATGGATGCCAAAGGTGCAGCGAGCGCTTGCGGGCTTGCCCGAGTTGATCGATGTGGATACCGACGTCGAAGACCGCGGCCGACAAGTCTCGTTACAAATTGATCGCGATGCTGCGCAGCGACTGGGTGTGCCGATGGCGAGTATTTCTGCCGTGTTGAATAATTCTTTTAGTCAGCGGCAAATTTCTGTGATGTACGGCGAGCGCAATCAGTACCGGGTTGTGATGGGGGTTGGCCCACGTCACGCGCAAGACCCTGAGTCCTTGCGCGATGTGTATGTGTTGAGTCAGACAGGCCAGCGAGTCCCATTGATGGCAGTGGCAAAATTTGAGGTGAACAACGCCCCGCTAAGTGTCCGACATCAGGGCTTGTCGGCCGCCGATACGATTTCGTTTGATGTGGCGCCCGGGGTCTCGCTGGGTCAAGCCAATGCCGCGATCGACCAGGCGATTGCGAGCATTAATCTGCCGAGCGAAAAAATACAAGCAGGTTTTCAAGGGACAGCAAAGGCCTTGCAGAGTGCGCTGGCGAATCAACCTTGGCTGATTCTCGGGGCGCTGGTCACCATGTACATCGTGCTGGGCATCCTGTACGAAAGCACGATCCATCCGCTGACGATTTTGTCGACGCTGCCCTCTGCAGGGATTGGGGCGTTGTTAGCGCTGTTATTGATGAAAACCGAGTTCACCTTGATTGCTTTGATTGGAGTTTTTTTACTGATTGGGATTGTGAAAAAGAATGCGATCATGATGGTGGACTTTGCCCTTGAGGCGCAGCGTAAACTAGGCTTGTCGCCCAGAGAGGCGATTCATCAAGCTTGTATGACGCGCTTTAGACCCATTCTGATGACCACGTGCGCGGCAATTTTTGGTGCGATACCCTTGGTATTTGCCTCGGGCGCCGGCGTTGAAATGCGTCAGCCCCTCGGGATCACGATTTTAGGGGGGCTGTTGGTGAGTCAGTTACTGACGCTCTACACCACGCCTGTGGTTTACTTGTATCTTGATCGCTTTCGGCTATGGCTGTTGTCCAAGCCATGGGGCGGTTCAAAACCTGTAGTGTTGCCTAATGGCGCTTAAACATGATTGACTGCTTTGGTATTGTCGGGTTTAAGTATGTGGTGCGCAGCGTGCGCGCCGCGTTAATGCTTGGCGCGCTGAGCCTGCTCACGTCGTGCATGGTGGGCCCAGATTACGTGCGACCCAAGCTTGACGTTGGGGTGCAGTTTAAAGAAACGCCAGGCTGGAAGCCGGCTCAGCCACAGCTTGCCGAAGTACCCAGCGGCGCCTGGTGGGTAATGTATAACGATGTCACGCTCAATCAGTTGATGCAAGAACTCAACATCGCCAATCAGAATATCGCCCAGGCTGAGGCGCGGTTCAGGCAGGCGGTGGCCTTGACGCAGGGTTCGCGCGCGCCACTGCTGCCCACCGTATCGGCTACCGGTGGAGCCACCCGCGCCGGGGGGTCGGCCACAGGCCCCGGCGGCGTGGTGAACAGTACGTCAATCAGCACCTACAACGCTAATGCGTTGGTGAGTTGGCAAATTGATATCTGGGGAAGCGTGCGTCGCAATATTGAATCGACCGATGCAACCGAGTTAGCGCTTGCGGCAGAGGTCACAGGCGCACGGCTGACCGCGCAAACCGCGATGGGGCTAAGTTACCTACAGGTACGAGTGTTAGACGAGCAAAAGCGCTTGCTGCAGGCAACGGTCACGTCTTACGAGCGCGCGTTGAAGCTCACCCAAAATCGTTATAACGCGGGCATTTCAGGCCAGGCTGACGTTGCGGTTGCGCGCACTCAACTTGAGAGCACGCGAGCGCAGTTAATTGACCTTGAGCAGCAGCGCGCGATTGCTGAAAATGCAGTGGCGGTCTTACTGGGGCGTGCGCCCTCAACATTTTCGATTGCGGCGCAACCGTTGTCGCTTTTACCGCCCAAAGTACCGGTTGGTTTGCCTTCTGAATTACTTGAGCGTCGCCCCGATATTTCGGCCGCTGAGCGGCGCGCCGCCTCGGCCAACGCGTTGATCGGGGTTGCCACTGCCGCGTGGTTTCCAAGTCTGACGTTAAACGCCAACACGGGTTATCGCAGCAACGACTTTACGCAATGGTTTAGTGCGCCGGCTCAGTTCTGGTCGCTAGGCCCTCAACTCGCTGCTTTAATTTTTGACGGTGGCGCGCGGCAAGCGCAGATCGCTCAGGCTCGGGCGCAGTTTGATGTGCAGACGGCCATCTACCGACAAACTGTCTTGAACGCCTTGCAAGAAGTTGAAAATGCCATGATTCAGATGCGCGTCTTTGAGCAAGAAGACGTGGTGCAGCGCCTGGCCGTGGAGTCGGCTCGGTTATCTCTCAAACTCGCGCGAAATCAGTACGATCAGGGGTTAATTGATTATTTGAGCGTTGCGGTCCTTGAAGCGACCGCGTTAAATAATGAACGGACTTACATTACTCTGGTTGGAAATCGCTTTGCAGCTAGCCTCAGGCTCATTGCGGCGCTAGGCGGCGGTTGGTCAGCAGAAGAACTCAGACGGGTAGACGACTCAGGCAATCCAAGCGCGAATCCCAGCAAAACCGTGCCCACCAACCGAACGGACTAGGGCGAGTGTTGAGGCAGACTGGCCGCCCAGCGCGTAGACCGGCAGCCCCGCTTGCGCATTGAGTTCGGCAAACCCTGCCCACCCCATGCCGAGTACGCCAGGATGAGATGGTGTCGGTAAAACGGGGCCCAACACAGCAAAATCAGCATTGAGCGCTCGTGCTTGCGCGAGCTCTGCCAGGTTATGGGTCGACACCCCAAGAAGTGCACCTTCAGCAAGACTGGGGCGCGTCGATAGGCTCGTGGCGTCTGTCGAGCGCAGATGTACCCCATCGGCCTGCGCCCACCATTCGGACGGATGAATGCTATTGACCAACACACGAGCCCCCGCAGCGCGGCAGCGAGCGATCACCGTCACGAGCGCCTCATGCAAGTCAGGCGCCGAGGCTCCGTTGGGCCAGTTGGGTTCGCGCCACTGCAATAGACGCAAGCCAGCGGCTAAATTTTTGTCTAAGCGCTGTAAAAAATCTGGAAGGTGTTCAGGTGCCCCAACCGCAGAAATCGCGTAGACCTCAGGTAACTGCAGCCAGCGTAGCGGCGGATAGGTCGCCGGAAGCAATTGCGGCACCTCGTGGGCGTGGCGTAAATCGACCCAACGCAATTCTTGTCCTTCTAACCCCTTGGGTTCGCCGAGCCAGCCGGTTACCCGACAGAAGGCGAGTCGCACGGTTGTGGTGGGGTATTCGTGCACGTAGGTGACCCAGGGTGCTGAGACAGTCACCTCGATCCCGAGCTCTTCATGAAGTTCGCGCGCGAGCGCCTGTAAGACGGTCTCACCTGGCTCGAGTTTGCCGCCAGGAAGCTCCCACCAGCCGGGCCAAGGTTTGTCTGCAGGTCGATTGCCTAAGAGCACGGTGCCCTCGGGGCGCAGCAGCACCCCGACAGCGACATCGATGATGTTGTCAGGCATAGCGCGCCGACCAGTCGCGCGCAAAGTGCCAGGCGACTCGCCCAGAGCGTGAGCCGCGTTCAAGCGCCCACTGTAAGGCTTCGGTGCGTGCCTCGGTGATGCTGGCTTCTGAGCAACCTAAGGTGCGTAACCAGTGCGAGACGATATCGAGATAATCGTCTTGTTTGAAAGGGTAGAAAGACAGCCAAAGGCCAAAGCGCTCAGACAGAGAAATTTTTTCTTCAACGGTTTCGCCCGGGTGGACCTCGCCGTCGGCTTGGTGCTTGGCCTGTAAGTTTTCGCTCATGTACTCGGGCATGAGATGGCGGCGGTTTGAGGTGGCATAGATCAGCACATTGGTACCGGCTGATGCGGCCGAGCCATCGAGCACCGACTTCAGCGCTTTGTAGCCTGACTCGCCCTCTTCAAACGATAAGTCATCGCAGAAAACAATAAACTTTTCTGGCCGCTCGGCAACCAGATCGACGATATCTGCCAAATCGGCGAGGTCGCTTTTGTCGACTTCGATCAGTCGTAGGCCCTTTGCGCCATAGCTGGCTAGCATGGCTTTTACCAGCGAGCTTTTGCCGGTGCCGCGTGCACCCGTCATGAGTACATTATTGGCTGGCTTGCCTTCGATAAAGTGACGCGTATTTCGATCAATGATGTCGCGTTGTCTTTCAATGTGCTGCAGATCGCTGGTGTTGATCAGTGACACGTGGGCGATGGCATCTAGCCAGCCATGCGAGGCGCCACGCTTGCGCCAGCGAAAGGCGAGCGCTTTCCAGTCAGTGGGTGGTGGCGTTGGCGGTAACCAGGCTTCAAGCTGCGCTAAGACCCGCAGGGCGCGCGCCAGTAATTCGGCCGAGTCAGGCCCGTTTGATAAATTAGCGTTGCTCATTAGGATCTGTAATCTGCGTTGATGCTGACGTACTCGTGTGAGAAGTCGCAGGTGTAAACGGTTTGCGCGACAGTGCCGCGGCCCAGTGCGATACGTACCAAAATTTCGGGTTCTTTCATGACACGTTGACCGTCGGCCTCTTGGTAGTTGGGGTTGCGTTCACCATTGTCGGCGACCAAGACATCGCCCAGCCATAACTTGACGCCACGTACATCAAGATCAGTGATGCCGGCATAGCCAATCGCAGCCAGAATGCGCCCCAAGTTCGGATCGCTTGCGAAGAAGGCCGTTTTCACTAGAGGTGAATGCGCGACCGCATAGGCCACTAATAAGGCCTCATCGACAGTTTTGGCTTGTTCGACTTGGATTGTTATAAATTTGGTGGCGCCCTCAGCGTCGCGTACGATTTTTTGGGCTAAATCGATTGCTGCAACGGCCAAGGCAGCTTTCAGCGCGGCATAGTGAGGGTGCGCCACGCTGTCGACGAGCAGGCCGCTTTTTCCGGTTGCCATGACAATGAATGAATCATTCGTCGAGGTATCACCATCGACTGTGATCCGGTTAAATGAGACATCGGCCAGTTCGCGCGCCAGCTGAGTCATGAGCGGTTGCGAAATGCCGGCGTCGGTAGCCAGATAGCTCAGCATGGTGGCCATGTTTGGCCGAATCATGCCCGCGCCTTTACTGATACCCGTAATTGTGATGGTGTTGTCGCCGAGTTTGACGCGTTGCGAATGAATTTTTGGCAGCGTATCAGTGGTCATGATGCCGTACGCGGCCGAGACCCAATTGCTTGCTGCCAAATGTTTAATCGCGCCAGGTAAGCCGGCCTTGAGGCGATCAACAGGTAAGGGTTCAAGAATCACGCCCGTTGAAAAGGGCAAGATCTGAGCACTATTCAAGCCCAGTAAGCCGGCGAGCGCGTCGCAGGTCTCGTTGGCGGCTTTCAGACCGGGTTCGCCAGTGCCTGCGTTGGCGTTGCCTGTATTGATGACAAGTGCGCGAATGGCTTGTTTGCCAGCCAGATGCTCTTGACACACAAGTACTGGTGCAGCACAGAAGCGATTGCGGGTGAACACCCCAGCCACGCTCGTGCCCTCGGCAAGCCGAAATACGGTTAGGTCGCGGCGATCGGCTTTGCGGATGCCCGCCTCAGTGACGCCGATTTCAATACCGGCAACAGGGTAAACAGCGTCGTCAGACGGGATATACAGATTAACGGCCATGGCAGATTAGGGATAAAAAGGTGAATGATGCGTGATTATCGCTTTTTTTGAAGATGGGCAGCGGCCGCCAGGGATACCAACGATTAGCGGGCTAAGCCAGAGGTGTGCTTGAGTCAGGTGGCGGCCTTCAGACGCGATTTGGGCGTCTGGCCGTTGACCACTCTAGCTAGGCCAGGCACGTTATCTGGGCCGACCGCCTAAATCTAGCAAGTGCAACAATTTTTGCACCAACGGGCTGTCAGGCCGATTCAAGTGCAGCACCAAGTCAAAGTGATTGGTGTCGGGCATATCGACATATTCGCCTTTAAATCCTTTGGCTTTCCAGGCAGCGAGAAAATCTTGCGATTGTTGCTTAAAGGTC
>CAMCII010000009.1 GCA_945874505.1 Bordetella parapertussis
CAAATATTTCGGAATATACCGTCACTTCAACTTGCGCCGAGCCATCATCAAGCGTCACAAACTGCAGTTTTCCCTTAGAGCTCATCATTGTACGAAGATCACAGATGACCCCCGCAATCCATTGCGAATCGCGTAACGGCTCAAGTCGCGCCAAGGGCTTCGCTGCAAACAAACGTACCTCGTCTCGCCACACATCAAACAAATGGCCGCTGAAGAAAAACCCCAGTGCGGTTTTTTCTTCAGACAAGCGCGTGTGCAAGCTCCAGGGAGCGATTGAAGCCAGTTCACCAGCAACCACCTCGTGGCTATCGTCGCCAAACAGCGAAACTTGATTTGCACTACGGTCGTGCTGCTCTGCGGCCTCAAGCGCGGTACCGAGCGAGGCAACCAGCGCGCCACGGTTAGGCTCGACCGCATCAAAAGCGCCAACGCGAATCAAAGCCTCAATGCTGCGTTTATTGACGGCGCGCCGATCAATGCGGCGGCAAAAATCGAACAGACTGGTGAACGGCCCAGCTTGGCGAGCTCGCAAAATTTCTTCAACTGCCCCCTGCCCTGTACCTTTTACCGCTCCCATCCCATAGCGAATCGTTCGGGGCGGCAAGCCTTCTTGAGTCGCTGCATCAGCGACGGGCTCAAAACGATAATCAGAAGTATTGATGTCGGGTGCTAAAACAGTGATGCCATTGGCTAGGCAGTCACGCCAAAAGATTTGCACTTTGTCGGTGTCGTCCATGTCAGACGACAAGGTGGCGGCCAAAAACTCAGCGGGGTGATGCGCTTTGAGCCAAGCAGTGTGATAGGCGATCAGGGCGTAAGCCGCTGAGTGTGATTTATTGAAACCGTAACCGGCAAAAAGCTCCATCAGATCAAACAGTTTGACCGCGACCTTGGAGTCGTAACCTTTTTTCAGCGCCCCTTGCTCGAACAATTCGCGATGGGCGGCCATTTCTTCGGGCTTTTTCTTACCCATCGCCCGTCGCAACAGATCAGCTCCACCGAGCGAATAGCCGCCAATGATCTGCGAGATCAGCATCACTTGCTCTTGATACACAATCACGCCGTAGGTACTTTTCAGCGTTGCCTCAAGATCGGGATGAAAATAATCAACCGTTGCGCGACCGTGCTTACGGTTCACAAAGTCGTCGACCATGCCCGACTCGAGAGGGCCCGGACGAAAGAGTGCCAACACCGCAATAATGTCTTCAAAGGTATTGGGACGGAGTTTTTTGAGCAACTCTTTCATGCCACGGGATTCGAGCTGAAACACCGCGGTCGTATTGGCATTGCACAAAATTTGATACGTGGCGGGATCATCAAGCGGCACCGACATGATGTCAAAGCCAGGCAACTTGGCATTGAACTTGCGCACAAAGCGCACCGCCCAATCAAGAATGGTCAGGTTACGCAAACCCAAAAAGTCAAACTTAACTAAGCCTGCAGCTTCGACATCATCTTTATCAAACTGCGACACCGCACTGCCCTCGTGACCAGGTTGGCAGTAAAGCGGACAAAAATCCGTGAGTTTGCCAGGTGCGATCAGTACGCCGCCGGCGTGCATCCCCACGTTACGCGTTAGGCCTTCAAGCGGGCGGGCTAAGTCAATCAAGGCCCTCACTTCTTCTTCTTTTTCGTAACGCTCTTTAAATACCGGCTCGTCTTTCAGGGCACGCTCAAGCGTCCAAGGATCTGCCGGGTTGTGTGGGATCAACTTCGAGAGCCCATCACACAGCATATAGGGCATATCGAGCACCCGACCGGCATCGCGCACGACTGCCTTGGCGCCGAGCGTGCCGAAGGTGGCAATCTGACTCACAGCCGCCCGCCCGTATTTGGTTTTGACGTATTCAATCACGCGCTCGCGATTGTCTTGGCAAAAGTCAATGTCAAAGTCGGGCATTGAAACGCGTTCGGGGTTCAAAAAGCGCTCAAACAGCAGGTCGTAGCGAATCGGATCTAAATCGGTAATACCAAGCGAATAGGCCACCAGCGAACCGGCCCCAGAACCGCGCCCGGGGCCCACAGGTACGCCATTGCTTTTGCCCCAGTTGATGAAATCTTGCACAATCAAAAAGTAGCCCGGAAACCCCATGTTGATAATGGTTTGGCACTCGAGGCTCAGACGTTCAGAATACTGCTGCTGCACCTTGGCGCGTTCGACTGGGTCTGGAAACAATTGCAACATGCGTTTTTCAAGACCAATTTCTGAAAGCTGAATCAGATAATCGTCAAGCGTGACACCCTCGGGTGTCGGAAAATCTGGGAGCTGGGGCTGACCAAGCTCAAGAGTCAGGTTGCAACGCTGGGCAATGGCCACTGAATTCGCCAAGGCCGAGGGCACATCACTGAACCGCTTAGCCATCTCATCTGAGGGCAACAGATACTGATCCTCAGTAAACCAACGCGGTCGGCGCGGGTTTGTCAGGATTTGGCCCTCTGAGATGCAAACCCGTGCCTCGTGCGCCCGAAAATCAGAGCGATCAAGAAACTGCACAGGATGGGTTGCCACAACGGGCAAGCCTAACTCAGTCGCAACGGACAGCGCAGCCTGCGTATAAGATTGGTCGGCCTCGGCCTCAGTGCGCTGTAACTCGACATAATAAGAGTCAGGAAACGCGGCCTGCCACTGACGCGCGTACGCAATTGCCGCGTCACGGTTACCTGCCATCAGCGCCTGGCCCACATCGCCTGCCCGAGCCCCCGACAAGACGATCAACCCAGCCTGATTGACAAGCCACTCGCGCCGCATCTCGGCGCGCCCTCGGTGGGCATTGGTGAGCCACGCTCTGGTCAACAGCTCACACAGGGCCAGATACCCAGACTTATTCGAGACCAACAGCAGGACACGGTAGGGTTTTTCGCGGTCTTCGTCGTTGGTGAGCCAAACGTCGCAACCTGCAATCGGTTTGACACCGGCGCTACGGGCGGCCTTGTAAAACTTGATCAGACCGAACACATTAGACAAGTCAGTGAGCGCCACCGCAGGCTGGCCTTGAGCGACCGAGCGTTCGATCAGATCCGAGATTCGCAAAATGCCATCCACAACCGAAAATTCGGAATGAACACGCAAATGTATAAAAGGGGGGGATTGAACAGCTTTATCCATATCGGGATTGTACCTATTCTGCTGCATGGCGAGCCGGTTTTAACGTCGGTATTCATGGGTAAAAGCGCCGCTCACGCCAAGGAGTCAACCAGCCCTTTCAGGGCAGTCGATGGCATTGTCAGCGAAAAACCCTTACAAAGTGTGAATGCGTGCTTTTATCGCTGCATCGCATCAAACGCTTTTTGCAGGCGTTTGGCCGAAACTGGCATCGGGGTGCGTAATTCTTGCGCAAATAGGGCCACGCGCAGCTCTTCGAGCAGCCAGCGAAACTCGTCAAGCCCACGATCAGGGGCCCCTTTTAACGCGCTGCGGGCTCGCGAATACTGTGAAAGCAAGGGCGCGATGTCGGCCATTAAGCGAGCATCGCGCGCGGGGTCGCTGCGCAATTTGTCAATGCGCGCAACCACCGCTTTCAGGTAGCGCGGCAGATGAGCAAGTTGAGCCGCGGAGGTACGAGACACAAAATCAGCCGGCACCAGTTGCGACAATTGCGCTTGAATATCCTGAAACGCCGCTGCGTTGCCTTTTGCCTGAGGCAACTTACGCACCGCTGCGACCCAGGCCTCAAGTATCGAAGCAGCGGTTCGTGCTACGTCTTGAGCCAGCAAACCAAGCTTGGCTTTGCCCTCGAGTCGACGCACCTCGAAGCTTGGCGCATCAATCGGCCAAGGTTCATGTAAGCAGGCTCGCTCAACCGCACAATCAATCAACTGGTCGCGAAGCTGCTCTTGGGTACCCAGTGTGAGGTACAGCATCCCAAGCTTGGTGAGATCGTGCAGGTTTTTTTCTAAAAATTTGACCTGATCGCGTAAGGCAATTTTAAACAAGCGCCGCAAGCCACGCTGATGTGCTTGCCTGGCTGCGTGCGGGTCATCGAACACGTCGAGCGCACAGTTTGTGCCGCGATCGACTAAAGCCGGATAACCGACGACCGTGCTGTTTTTTCGGCGAATCTCTAAAAGCTCTGGCAAGGTTCCAAAGCTCCAGTCAACAATATCGTCTTGCGACAAGGCGCTTGCAACCCCTTGGTCACGCGTGGCAAGCTGCTGAAAATTCGCTTGCGCCTGCTTACCAAACTCGGCTTTGAGTTGTGCAAGGTTACGGCCAGCCGCCAGCATCCGGCCATGCTCGTCGATCACCTTAAACGACATAAAGAGGTGCGCCGGCAAGGTTTCGGGTTTGAAATCAGTGGGCACCGGGCGCAACTTGAGTTGTTGCCACATATCTTGGCTGACGGCCTCGGTCAGCGAACAGCCGGGCGCGACAAGTTTTTCAAACCAGCGCTCGTAAAACGAGGCGGCATACTCAGGCAGCGGTACGCAATGCCGACGTATTTTTTGCGGCAGCGATTTGAGCAACATATGCACTTTTTCTTTGAGCATGCCGGGCACCAACCATTCACAACGCTCAGCCTCGAGTTGATTCAAAAAGAACAACGGTACGGCCAGCGTCACACCATCGCGCGGCGAGCCCGGCTCAAAGTGATAATCAAGTGCCAGACGTGTGCCTTGCCACTCAAAGAACTTTGGAAATACGTCGGTCGTGACGCCAGCAGCTTCGTGTCGCATCAGCGCTTCGCGGGTTAAGCATAGCGCCTGCGCCTGTTCTTTAGATAAACCTTTGACCCAGTGCTCAAGGGTGCTGAGTTGATGAATATTCGCAGGCAATAAGCGATCGTAGAACGCCTGAATCAAACTATCGTCAACCAAGATATCAGGGCGTCGGGTTTGATGCTCAAGGTGCTCGATCTGAGCGATCAGTTTGCGGTTGTGAGCGACAAAGGCCAGAGGGCTATCGAGTTCACTAGGCACCAAGCCTTGCAAAATGAAAATCGCACGCGCTTCAGAAGGTGCGATCGGCCCGTAATGCACGCGCCGCCCCGAGTAGACGGGTAAGCCGTAAAGCATGCCCTTCTCGTTGGCGACGACTTGTCCGAGTTTTTTCTCCCAGCGCGGATCGCTCCAGGAACGTTTGATTAAATGCTTCGCGACCTTTTCGACCCAGGTCGGATCAATTTTTGCTACACAACGGGCATAGATCTTACTCGTGTCGACCAACTCGGCGGCCATGATCCACTTACCCGCTTTTTTCACTAGGCGAGACCCAGGGTGAATCCAAAAGCGCAACTCACGCGCACCCATGAAGTGCCCCGCTTCTTCAGACTGCAACCCAAGATTGCCCAGCAAGCCTGACAGCAACGCCACATGCAATTGCTCAAACGTAGCGTCACTTTGATTCAGACGCCAGCCTTGCTCGCCAGCCAGCGCCAACAACTGTCGATGGATGTCGTGCCACTCGCGTAAACGCACGGGCGACAAAAACTGCTGGCGCAATTGGGCAACCAACTTACGCTGCGACGCTTTGTGGTCGACCTGCTCGTGATACCAGCGCCACAAATGAATATATGAGATGAACTCAGATTTATCGTCGGCAAACTTGGCGTGCGCCAGTTCTGCCGCCTCGCGGGCTTGCATGGGGCGATCGCGTGGGTCTTGCACCGAAAGCGCCGCTGCAATGATGAGCATCTCAGTCAGGCAATTTTGTTCGCGAGCCGCCAAAATCATGCGTCCGATCCGCGGGTCGACCGGCAACTTGGCCAGTGCCTGGCCGGTGGACGTCAGACCAGTGTCAGTACCTGACTCAGGATCAATCGCGCCGAGTTCTTGCAGTAAGTGATAGCCATCAGCAATCGCACGCCCTGAAGGCGGATCAACGAAGGGAAACTCTTCGATCTCGACTAACTTTAAGGCCTTCATGCGCAAGATCACGCCAGCCAACGACGACCGCAAAATCTCAGGGTCTGTGAACGCCGGGCGCTCTTTAAAACTTGGCTCGTCATACAAACGAATACATACCCCAGGGCCCAAGCGGCCGCAGCGCCCAGCTCGCTGGTTTGCCGAAGCCTGACTGATGGGCTCGATACGTAATTGCTCGACCTTGTTACGCCATGAGTAACGTTTGACGCGTGCCAAACCGGTATCGATCACGAAACGAATACCTGGCACCGTAAGAGATGTTTCGGCGACGTTGGTGGCCAAAATGATGCGCCGCCCGCTACTTTGCGGGGTAAAAATTTCTTCTTGCTCGGCCTGCGACAAACGCGCGAAGAGGGGCAGCACTTGCGTACCAGGCGGGTGATGCTTACGTAATGATTCAGCCGCCTCGCGGATTTCGCGCTCGCCGGGCAAGAAGACCAAGATATCACCGGCGCCAACCTGTGCGCACTCGTCTACCGCATCGACCAGCGCGTTGATCAAATCACGCTCTTCGTCACGCGCCAAGCCTCGTTCAGACTGCCCTGCGGAGGGCTGCGCGACGGTGCTGGCCTCAAGACGCTCGGGATCATTGACCGGGCGATACCGAATATCAACGGGGTAGAGTCGACCCGAGACCTCAATCACGGGGGCCGCGCGCCCTTTGGCATCGGCAAAATGTTGTGAAAACCGCGACGCATCGATTGTCGCCGACGTAATAATCAATTTAAGGTCGGGACGTCGGGGCAATAGCTGCTTGAGGTATCCCAACAAAAAATCGATGTTCAAACTACGCTCATGGGCCTCATCGATGATGATGGTGTCGTAGCGACGCAGCAAAGGATCGCGTTGCGACTCGGCAAGCAAAATGCCGTCGGTCATAAGTTTGATCGCGGTTTGAGCGCTACTGCGGTCTTGAAACCGAACCTGATACCCGACCCACTGACCCAACGGGGTCTTGAGTTCGTCGGCAATTCGTTTAGCGACTGAACTGGCAGCCAGCCTGCGCGGCTGAGTGTGACCAATCATCTTTTTTAAGCCACGTCCGAGCTCAAGACAGATCTTGGGCAACTGGGTGGTTTTACCCGAACCGGTCTCACCACTGACAATAATGATCTGATGCTCGGCGATCGCCCGCGCAATCTCGAGCCTGCGAGCGCTGACTGGGAGATCCTCGGGATAGACGATCTGAGGGGCCTGGCGTGGGGAAATGACAACGCTTTCAGGGGTTATTGTTGGCGTTATCCCCGCGTCAGGAGTTGATTGAGACATATTTTCTGATCCTGGCACAATCACATTATAAAATTTATCTTCTTCTTTCACAGCATCACGAGGTTTTCAATACAAACCACCATGTCCGACACGTCCGAACAAGAAACCGTATCCGCCCAAGAAGCTCCTGAATTTGCTGCCGCTCAATTTGTACGCTGGTTTCGAGAAGTTGCCCCCTATGTTCACGCCTTCAGGGGCAAGACCTTCGTTGTGGCCTTTGGTGGAGAGTTGGTGCAAGCCAACGTCCTAAATACCTTGATACAAGATCTGTCGTTGCTGTCGGCGCTAGGGATTAAATTGGTGCTGGTGCACGGCTCTCGCCCCCAGGTCAACGAACAGTTACGGCTAAAGGGCTTCGAACAACAGTTTGACCGAGGACGTGCACCCATGGATGCCAACGCCCTTGAATGCGCAAAAGAGGCTGCGGGTGAGATTCGCCTGGATATTGAGGCTGCGTTTAGCCAAGGTTTACCCAACACACCAATGTCGCACGCTCAAATTCGCGTACTCTCGGGCAACTTTGTGACGGCACGCCCAACTGGGATTATTGATGGCATCGACTACCAGCATACCGGCCAGGTTCGCAAAATTGACGTTGAGGCTCTGCGCTTTGCCATCGAACGTGGTTCGATTGTTTTACTTTCGCCACTTGGGTTTTCACCAACAGGCGATGCGTTCAACCTGTCAATGGAAGAGCTAGCCACAAGCGTGGCCACGGCACTGCGCGCAGAGAAACTCATCTTTTTGATCGAAACCCCCGGTGTGGTCTCGCCCGACGGTTCGGTTGACACCGAGCTGGCGCGTTTAGACGCCGATGCACTGCTGGCAGAGGGCTCAATCGACGCAGACACCGCTTTTTACCTTCAGTACGCGTCGCGCGCAGTCAAGCGCGGTGTGACCCGCGCGCACTTAATCCCGTTTTCAATGGACGGCGTCGTATTGCTTGAAATCTTTACCCATGACGGCGTGGGCACCATGGTGGTTGAAGATACGCTTGACGATTTACGCCCCGCCACCATTGATGATGTAGGCGCACTGCTGCAGTTAATTGAGCCACTTGAACTTGATGGAACCCTATTGCCGCGCGGCAGGGGCGTCATCGAGCGCGAGGTTGAAAACTTCACTGTGCTTGAGCATGATGGAGTGATCTATGGGTGTGCGACGCTGAATGATTTTCCGCAGTCGCAGATGGCCGAAATGGGCTGTCTGATCGTGCATCCTGAATGGCAAGGCACCGGCGAAGGCGAAATCTTGCTGCGCCACATGGAGTCGCGCGCTCGTGCGATGGGTGCAAAACGCCTGTTTGTGCTCACAACGCGCACCTCGCACTGGTTTATCAAACGAGGCTTTGTACAAGGTGGAGTTGCTGATTTACCCAAAGAAAAACAAGCGCATTACAACCGCTCGCGAAATAGTCTGATTTTTATTAAACGGCTATAAAGGCGAAGAGCCTGTCAAGACAAAGGTTTTTAGGCGGCACTCGCTTCAAATCCTTTTACAATCAGCTGTTATCGACCTTTAGCGCGCGTAATGTTTGGTAATCGCAGTGTGAATCGCGTTAACGATTGACTCTGTTCTTGATTGACGATTGATCGGACTCTATTCTCGATTGACTATTGATCGTTGATTTGACTCTGTTCTTAATTAACGATTGATCGTTGATTTTTTTCGCACTTTTAACTAGCAGGATGTTGCCATGAGTCGTACCGTGCAGTGTGTCAAACTCAATAAAGAGGCCCCTGGTCTTGAGTATCCTCCGTACCCAGGCGAGATGGGTGTCAAAATCTGGCAAAGTATTTCGCAAGAAGCGTGGGAAGAGTGGAAAGCCATTCAAACCAGACTCGTCAACGAAAATCGCCTGAACCTGGCCGATACGCGCGCACGTAAATACCTAAAAGAACAGATGACAAAGTTTTTGTTTGAGGGTGGCGACATCGAAGCGCAAGGCTACGTGCCGCCTAGCGAGTAAGATTTGCGACGCTTGGTCGCAAGTCGCTGACACTACCTGCTAAAACATCAGCGTTAACTCTTTAATTTATTGGTTGGCACCACGGGCAATCGCTTCTGCCTGCTTCGCAGCCTTGGCGGCGAGTTTTTCTTCGGGCGTTGGTTCGGGCTCGCCGCGCACAACGCGTTCAGCCATCTTCAAGCCCTTATGGCGCACATCAGCGCCATGCACCATGAAAATGACACGTTCGGCCATGTTTTTGCAGTGGTCGCCGATACGTTCCATTGAGCGTGCGATAAACAGCAAATCAATCGACCGTGAAATCGTGCGTGGGTCTTCGATCATGTAGGTGATCAGGTTGCGTAAGGTCGCTTTCCATTCTTTGTCAACTTCTTTATCGCTGCGAACCACGGCTGCGGCGAGTACCGCATCTTGGCGCGCAAAGGCATCCATCACCTGACGCATCATGGTCGATATATTGTTTGCCATGTGACGCAGTTCGATTTCAGGCATGAACGAACGGTCGTCTTCATGGATGCGGCGAGCCATTGTGGCGATTTTTTCAGCCTCGTCGCCCGATCTTTCCATGTCAGTGAGCATTTTGGTGACCGCTAAGAGCGTGCGCAAATCGATCGCTGCAGGTTGGTGACGCGCCAAAATTTGAGTCACACGCTCGTCGATCTCAACCTCAAAGCGGTTGACTTCTTTTTCGTGCTCGCGCACGCGGTCGACTAAGCTCAAATCACCCTCGGTCAGCGCCTGCATACCGTCTTGGACCATGGCCTCGACCAGACCACCCATTTGTAGTAGCTCGGTGCGAATACGCTTAAGATCTGCGTCAAATTGCTTGTTGGTGTGCTCGGTCATGGCAAATCCAATCAGGTTGAAGATGGTAGTGTAAGACGAAACTATGACAGTTTTGTGAATGCCACGCCTCGGCCTGGTTTGCTATCAGACTCTTGCGGCCAGACTCTTGCACCCCGCAGTGAGCGACAGCCTGCTTAAGCGCAACCTGTGCCTGCGCTAAAGTTGTCGAATACCCTGCTGTGTGGCCAATAACGCCACATCAGCGGGGCGCGCCGCAAACAAACCGTTGGTGACCACACCTGGCACTTGGTTCAAGCGCGCTTCAAGTGCAACCGCGTCAGAAATAGTTAAACCGTGCACGTCTAGAATCTGATTGCCATTATCGGTCGTAAAACCCGCCCGCAAGACAGGCTCACCACCGAGTTCACGCGCCACACGGGCTACCGCCTCACGCGCCAGCGGCAAGACCTCAATTGGCAAGGGAAAGCGACCCAACACTTGAACAAGCTTAGATTCGTCGGCAATACACACAAACTTTTTCGCCACCGACGATACTATTTTTTCACGCGTGAGCGCCCCGCCACCGCCTTTGAGCATATGCAGGCGCTCGTTGATTTCATCGGCGCCGTCCACGTAAACCGGCATGGTTTGCACCTCATTGAGGTCGAGCACCACAATACCCAACGCAGCCAAGCGTTGCGCGCTACGCTCAGAGCTTGCAACCGCTGCACGAAATTGCCTACGGTAGCGCGCTAGGCCGTCAATGAACAAATCGGCGGTCGAACCCGTGCCCACACCGATCACCGCTTCTGGCGAGAGCAGCGGCTCGATGTAAGTCAATGCAGCCTCTGCAGCTTGTTGTTTAAGATCTTGTTGTGAGAGCATCATCATCCTTTAAAGGTAGTTCTTCTGTCTCTGAGGTGGCCGTATCTAACGCCAAAGACTCTTGTTCGCTGAGGCCTTCGCGCAACAAGGCACGCGCCTGATCATCAGGCAGCACTTCTACATTTTTTAGGCTTCGCAGCATCGCGCGGGTACGGGTCTCAGTTTGACCGATCTTATTGCTGGCTGAGTCGAGCGATTTTTTAACCGCAGCCAGGGTGTCACCAAATTTGTTGAACTCGGTTTTGACCGCGCGCAAGACCTGCCACACTTCAGAGGAACGCTGCTGAATTGCCAGTGTGCGAAAGCCCATTTGCAAACTATTGAGCAAAGCCGCAAGGTTGGCGGGGCCCGCCACATTGACGCGCAGGTCATGCAACTTATCGAGCAGGCCCGGTTGTCGCAAGACCTCTGCGTACAGGCTTTCGCTAGGCAAAAACATAATCGCGAAGTCAGTGGTATGTGGGGGAGACACGTATTTAGAGACGATTAGCTTAGCTTGCGTTTCAACCGCTTTACCCAGCGCGAGTCCCGCCACCTTAATCCCCTCGCGATCAGCATGCTCATGGGCATCCATCAAGCGCTCGTATTCTTCTTTCGGAAACTTAGCGTCAATCGGCAGCCACACCACTTGATCGTGTTCTGTTGCGCCCGGCAAGCGAATCGCAAACTCAACCTGCGCGTCACTACCAGGTACGGTTTTGACGTTACGGGCATATTGCTCGGCTGTCATGCCGTCTTCGATCAAACGGGCTAATTGCACCTCGCCCCAGGTACCACGAGTTTTAACATTGGTGAGCACGCGTTTAAGATCGCCCACGCCGGTTGCCAGCGCCTGCATTTCGCCAAGACCTCGTTGCACGGCTTCTAGCCGTTCTGAGACTTGTTTAAAAGACTCGCCCAAGCGCAGTTCGAGCGTGGCGTGCAGTTTTTCATCGACGGTGCGACGCATTTCATCAAGCTTATTGGCATTGTCGGTTTGCAAAGCCAACAGGCGTTGTTCAACCGCGGCACGCAACTCGGCCATCCGTTGATCATTGGTTTGAATCAGGCTTTGCCATTGCGCCGTAAACCCCGCGGTAAAGCGCGCTAAGGATTCTGCCCCCTCGCTTCGCCCCGCGGCGGCATCGCGTGCGACTGCGGCCCTAAATTCAGCGTCAGCCTGAGACAACTCGAGTCGCAAAGCGCGCGACGCGTCAGACATCTCGGTGCGCAATTGACGCTGACTTTCAAGTTGCTCTGCACGTTGCGTGCGCTCGACGCGCTCAAGAGTTGTAATAATTTGCTCAAGTAGAGGGTCAGATTGCTGAACGGTGATGGCGCGCACTTTTAACCATACCAGCACTGCAAACACAGCGGCAATCGTCGCACCTAGCGCCGCGACAAGCATCGGGACAATCGCGTCTGTCATACGATCTTCAATTTCTCTGTATAACGCTTTTCGTTAAAACCAACTGTCACTGAACCATCGGGATAGAGCGTCAGTGGTCGACGAATCAGTGCCGGATACTGGGCAATCAATTCAAGCCATTGCGCCTCGGTTTGCGGGTCTTTCAAAACGTCAGCGAGTTGTCGCCAAGTCATCGAGGCGCGATTCACGAGTTTTTCAAAACCGCCTAGTGCTTGAGCCCATTTTTTTAAGTCAGCCGGGCCGATAGGATGCGCGCGGTAGTCAATGAATTGATGGGCAAGCGCATGCTGGTCAAGCCAAGCCCGCGCTTTGACGCAGGTACTGCATTGAGTCAGCCCATGTAAGGTTAAAGCCGTCACAGTTTTTTCCAAAATATATTATTGATCGTTGAATACCGCTTGGTAGCCCTGTTTGAACACATGCCAACACGTCGACTCGAGCTTAGGAGCAACCTTTCTAACTGAACGCAACAAGCGCGACAGATTCTCGGCCCGCTGCGTGGCCGTCAGCGCTTTGCGGCGGCCACGATCCAGGTCAATGATCCACAGTTTGTGTTGCGCATCCACCAGCAGGTTAAAAACATTTAAGTCAGCGTGCCACACATCAAATTGATGCATCTGTGCAATGACACGACCCGCCTCGAACCAAACCTGAGGTTCGGTGCACTGCCCCAAGGGGCGAGCGTGTTGGATACGCTGGGTGAGCAAGGCCGCACGATAGGTCAAGCGCCCGCGCCAGACAGCAGCCCCCAACGGGCGTGGCACGGGTAAACCGGCTTGCCACATCACACGCAACAAGTCGAACTCGGCAAAAGAACGCGTACGCTCTAGCCCCAGCCACAGATAGCGTTCTCGCACCAAGCAGGCCATCAATCCACCCCGCTTAAAGTGCCTAAGCACCGCCGCAAAGGGTGCCAGTTGCACAAACCAGGCGGCTGCGCGACCTCCTGAAGCGACGACTTGCGCCTGCGAAGGTAAATAGGTAGGATCAAAGCGCGGTAAGGCGGGTTCGGGCACTAACGGATCAAGCCGCAGGTAGATGGTTTGCCCGTCTTGTTCAAGCACGACAGACGCGGGATCGTCTGTGACGCAGTGGGCTGGAACGGCAGACGGGTTTGTGCGACTCAGCGCCATGTTCAAGTCTGCCGCAAAATGTTGAGTGGTGGGGTCTGCAAGACACCGCGCAAGGCCAGCGCGCCGGCAAGCCAAGCACCAAACATGCAAAGCGTCACCCCAAAGAACCAAGGCAAAAGGGTAAAACGCATATTGAACTCAAAGAGCCAGGTCGATAACGCCCAAGCTGACAGAGTCGCACCACCGGCTGCTAACAGGCCAGCTAACGCACCAACCGCCAACAATTCAATACGTTGCGCTGTGGCCAACTGTCGCCTTGAAGCCCCAAGCGCACGCATCAAGGCGGCCTCGCGCACGCGTTCGTCGCGCGTGGCTGACAGAGCTGCGGCCAACACAAGCGCACCGGCTAAGAGCGAAAAAACAAAGAGGCCTTGCACTGCCACTGAGACTTTATCCAAAATGCTTTGCAATTGGCCCAGAATCGCACCCACATCAAAAACAGTCAGATTGGGAAACTCTTGCACAAGCTTTTGCAACTGCCCGGCTTGATCGGGGCGCAAGTGAAAGGCTGTCATAAACGTTTGCGGCGCGTTGCTCAACGCCGTAGGCGTTAGGATGGCAAAAAAGTTTGCCCGCATCGAATCCCAGTCAACCCGACGCAGACTCGTGACCGTCACGTTGACCATTTGACCCGCAATATCAAACTCTAAAATATCGCCAAGCTCAAGCGACAGCGTTTTCGCTAAGCCAGTTTCAAGCGACACCTCAAAGGCCTCACTCGCAAGGTCTCGCCCCGCGACGATTTGCCCTGGCTCGGGTAACTGTGGGGCATAAGACAAATTGAATTCGCGTTCAATTAAACGCTGTGCGCGCTCTTGCGTGTAATCGTTGGCGCTTAACGCCTGACCGTTACGCGATAGCAGTCGACCTCTCACCATCGGCGACATGATCGCCTGAGGGATCCCAGCTTGCTGCAACGCCTGCTGAACACCTTTCACTTGATCAAACTGCACATTGATCAAAAACCGATTCGGGGCATCGGGAGGCAAGGTGCGTTGCCAGCCCGCCAATAAATCGGTGCGCACGATCGTGAGCAGCAACAGCGCCATCATTCCGATCGCCAAGGCACTAATTTGTGCAATGGTGGCCGCACGCCTGCGCACGGCACCACTGATCGCAAAACGCAACATTGGGAAGGCATCCAGGCGCCCGCGTAACACCCCGAGCAATCCTAAGCCTAACGCACTGACACCACTGAACAACAGTGCCGCGACTAAAAAGCCCAACGCCACGCTCACCCCTAACTTGATATCCTGGGCAACCCACCACATCAAAACGGTGAACCCTGCCAACCCCAGTGCATAGCCCAACACGCTTGCCCGAGGCATGCGCGGGTGGGCGGCTCGAAAGATTTGCGAAGGTGCGACATTGCGTAAGGCCTGAATGGGTGGCCAGGCAAAAGCGAGTAACAACCAAAGCCCCGCAAACAGGCCCTGCAGAGCGGGTAGCCACGAGGCCGCGGGCAGGTCTGTGCCGATCAACTCGCCGAGCGCGATGATCATCAAAAATTGCGCACACCAGCCCAGAAGCATGCCTAGAAACGACCCCAGCACGCCTACCAAGACGAACTCACCCACCACAATCTGGGAGACCGCAGACTGCGTCGCCCCCAGGCAACGCATCAACGCGATGCTTGGTCGATGGCGCTGACCAAAGCGTCTGGCGGCGAGCGCAACGGCGACCGCGGCAATCAAAACGGCCAGCATCGCCACCAGCGACAAGAACTGCTGCGCCCGGTCAAGCGAACGACGGATTTCAGGCCGTCCCGCCTCGACCGTGAGGATTTTTTGACCCGGTTTGAGTTGACGCTCAAGCCAGCTTCGATAGGCCTCTACCTCAGTGTCCTCGCCCGCCACGAGCAGAGCATGACGGACGCGACTGCCAGGTGCGATCAATCCGGTTCGCGCTAAATCTTCAGCGCGAAACATCACGCGAGGCGCTAAATTAACAAACTGCGGACCACGGTCAGGCTCATAGGTAATGACTCGCGTAATTGTGAGACTGATATCACCAACGTTCAGTTGCTGACCTAGCTGTTGACTGGTCTGACCTAAGATTTGCGCATCTACCCATACTTCGCCCACGGCGGGCGCGATTTTTGTCACCTGATCCGGGCCCGCGATGCTAGTGCTTGTGCGAAGACTGCCTCGCAGCGGGTAGCTGCCTTGAACGGCTTTTAACGAAGACAGTACAAGGTTCGCATTCGAACCAACCATCGACGGAAACTGCCAAGTGAGTGCGGTAGTTAACCCGCGCTGCCGCGCCTGTCGCAAAAACTCTTCTGGAACCGGCGTATCGGCTTCAAAGACTAAATCTGCGCCTAACATTTGCGCGGCATCACGCTCGAGCGCTCTGCCGACGCGATCAGCCAAAAACCCCACACTGGTGATAGCGGCCACCGCCACGACCACAGCAAGCAGCAGCAAACGTAGGTCGCCGGCGCGGGCGTCGCGCCATGCTTGTTTAAAGGCCAGTTTCAGGTTTGTCATGAGAGCCAATAGATTTAGCGTAAGCGGTCAAGAGCATCTTGCAAGCGATCAACCGCCCAGACGTCTAAGCCTTCAATCGGCTGACGCGGCGCGTTGGCCTTGGGAATAATCGCCACCGAAAAGCCCAGTTTTGCGGCTTCGCGCAAGCGTTCTTGGCCGCGCGGCGCCGGCCGAACCTCACCAGCCAACCCGACTTCACCAAAAGCGATCAACCCCTTAGGCAACGGGCGGTCGCGCAGCGACGAAATAATCGCTAACAAGACAGCAAGGTCAGCCGCCGGCTCAGTGATACGAACCCCGCCGACTGCATTGACAAAGACATCTTGGTCGAAGGTTGAGACACCTGCATGCCGATGCAGTACCGCCAACAACATCGCTAGGCGATTACCTTCAAGCCCCACTGACAGTCGCCGTGGATTTGGTACATGAGCGGTATCCACCAGCGCTTGAATTTCAACCAAGAGCGGTCGCGTGCCCTCTTGGGTCGCCATCACGCATGAGCCCGAGACCTCGTTGGTGTGCTGTGATAAAAACAAGGCGGAAGGGTTAGACACCCCTCGCAAGCCGCGATCAGTCATGGCGAAGACGCCCAACTCATTGACTGCACCGAAGCGATTTTTAAAAGCACGCACCAGCCGAAACGACGAGTGCGTGTCACCCTCAAAATACAGCACCGTATCGACGATGTGCTCAAGCACCCGAGGCCCGGCTAACGTGCCGTCTTTGGTGACATGGCCAATCATCACAATGGGGATCCCCGCCTGCTTGGCCAGACGCGTCAATTGAGCCGCACACTCTTTAACCTGCGAGACCGACCCGGGAGCTGCGCTCAGCTCACTCGAATAAATCGTTTGGATCGAATCAATCACCGCGACTGCCGGCTTTTGTTCAAGCAAGGCGTGTTGAATCGCCTCAAGACGGATCTCAGCGAACAAATCGACCGAGCCACCGATTAAGCCTAACCGTCGCGCGCGCAACGCGACTTGCTCAGCAGACTCTTCGCCCGTGACATACAACACGCGCGCCTGACCTGACATGGCCACAAGCGCTTGCAGTAACAAGGTTGACTTGCCGATGCCGGGATCGCCGCCAATTAACACGACGGCACCGGCCACCAAACCGCCTCCTAGCACTCGATCGAATTCGGTGATGCCAGTCGAGAGGCGAGGCAACTCGAGCGCCTCGACATCTGACAGGCT
The DNA here is from genome assembly GCA_945874505.1 of Bordetella parapertussis. Classification (GTDB taxonomy): domain Bacteria; phylum Pseudomonadota; class Gammaproteobacteria; order Burkholderiales; family Burkholderiaceae_B; genus Zwartia; species Zwartia parapertussis_J. The sequence goes on from CAMCII010000009.1 coordinate 17,001, forward strand.
ACGCAGCGGCGCTGAGGCGGTGAGTGGCGCATAACGATGCTCGGCGTGGGCAGCAGGCCCAGCGTCGCGCGATTCTTCGAGCGTGTTCCAGGCGTTGCAATGCGGGCACTGGCCCAGCCATTTCGGGCTGACGCCACCACACTCTGTGCAAGTGAAAATCGTTTTAATTTTTGCCATGCGCTAGTTTAACAAGGCTGGGGGGCGCCATCGGCCAAGTCCCTTTAGCCAAACTGCTCAAGAAGCTTGGCTGCGTCCTAAGAGGGGGTGCTGCCTAGGCTGCCGCCGCCATCGATCCCGATAATCTGACCGGTGATGAAACCGGCCTCGGCCGACAATAAAAACCCAATCAACGCGGCCACCTCGCTAGCCGTGCCTAAGCGGCCCATGGGCACCATCGAGGCTGCAGCGCTAGCGACATCCGCAGCGGGCATTGCGTTCATGAAGAGCTCGGTATCAATGGCCCCAGGAGCAACTGCATTGACGGTGATGCCGTACTCAGCTAAATCTAAGGCCCAAGTGCGTGTGCACCCAATGATGGCACTTTTAGCGGCAGCATAGCTTGTCGCTTCGCGCGCGCCGCGCACCGATAGACTGCACAAGTTGATAATGCGGCCGCTACGGCGCACTTTCATGGATTCGACAAACGCTTGCGTGACCTGAACCGCCGTGCGTACATTCATGTCAAAGGTTTCGTAAAGCGCAGAGAGGTCGACCGAGCCCAGCGGCTGCGAAATCGCCGACCCCACGTTGTTGACCACAGCGTCAACCGGAAACTTGTCGCGTATGACTTGCAGCACATCTTGCGTTTGACCCGCGTCTGACAAATCGCATTCATACAGATAGCCAGGAAAATCGATTTCGGCAGTATTGCGCGCAATGCCAACCACATGGCAACCCATATCCGCTAAACGCTGAGTGAGCGCCCAACCGATGCCTTTGGTGGCGCCAGTAATTAACACGCAACTGTCTTTCAACCTGATCTCCGAGCACGCACACACGAGCGCTTATGAATGTTAGTCTACCGCAGCCTGCAGTGAGCTTGTCTGAATATACTTGCGGCACTGATGAAAAAATCAAGTATGTCTTGGTAAAAGATGCCATCATGACACAGCGCTTAACAAATTTAGACGTCAAGCTTTGCTCTTTTGGGCGATGGATGAAGTCAAGCTAACAATTATGTCAGCCAATCACTACGAAAATTTTCCGGTTGCTTCATTTTTATTGCCTAAGCGTTTGCGTCAGGCCGTACTGAATATCTATCGTTTTGCGCGTAGCGCCGATGACATCGCTGACGAGGGTGACGCCAGCGACACCGAGCGCCTGCGAGCCTTACAAAGCTATCGTGACGCCCTTAACGCGTGCGCAACACCTCGCGCTGAGCGAATTGTCGCGTTACACCCAACGCTTGACCCGATCTTCACCCCGCTTGGTCAAACCATTGTTGAGCACCAACTGCCACTTCAGCCTTTTGAAGATTTGCTCTCAGCTTTCGAACAAGATATCGTACAAAAACGTTACCTCGATCAAGCAACACTGGATCACTATTGCGCACGTTCAGCCAATCCCGTCGGTCGTCTGATGCTGCACCTTTATGGTGCGATCGCTCAAGACACACTGGCTCAGTCAGATGCAATCTGCACGGCCTTGCAACGACTAAACTTCTTGCAAGATGTCGCGATCGACTGGCAAAAGAGGCGAATTTATCTACCTCAACAAGAGCTGAACCGCTTTGGGGTGACCGAAGAGACGATTGCAAACGGGCAGACGAGTACGGCCTGGAAAGCCTTGATGCAAGAACAAGTCACGGCGTGCAGAGCCTTGTTACACTTTGGACAGCCACTGGGCCGACGGCTGCCCGGGCGCATCGGGCTTGAGCTCAGACTCATCGTGCAAGGTGGCCTGCGAATTTTAGAAAAACTCGAACACATTGAATTTGATGTGTTTCGACATCGACCAACCCTAGGCGCGTATGACTGGGCACTGATGCTCGCGCGCGCTCTTCGAACCTGAACGCATGACGCCACAAGAATATTGTCAGGATAAAGCAGCCAAAAGCGGATCAAGCTTTTATTACGCCTTTCTGTTTTTACCGCCGGCGCGCCGTCAAGCGATCACAGCACTCTATGCCTTTTGTCGCGAGGTCGATGATGTTGTGGACGAGTGCACAGACACGTCACTGGCGCGTATTAAGCTGGCGTGGTGGCGCACACAAGTTGATGCACTTTTTGAGGGTAAAGCCGAGCACTTGGTCATGAAGGCGCTGCTGCCCTGCCTGCGCCCGTTTGACATCACGCGCGCGCGCCTGTTGGCAGTGATTGATGGCATGGAGATGGACTTAGACCAGACCCGTTATCTTGACTGGCCAGCGCTACAAACTTATTGCTGGCATGCGGCCGGTGTCGTGGGTGAACTGTCTGCGAGCATCTTTGGCTATACCGATGCGTCGACGCTGCAATACGCCACCAAGTTAGGTCTGGCGTTTCAGCTCACCAATATCATTCGCGATGTGGGAGACGATGCACGTCGCGGCCGCATCTACTTGCCCATCAGCGATCTGCAACAGTTTGGTGTGCGTGCCTCAGATATTTTGAATGGCAACTATTCTGAAAAATTTTCTGCGCTGATGGCCTTTGAAGCTGCGCGCGCACGCTCGCTGTACGCCGAGGCCATCGCAGCCTTACCGCGACAGGATCAACGTGCCCAACGCCCGGGCTTAATGATGGCAGCGATTTATTACGCCCTGCTCACAGAAATCGAACATGAGCAATGGCAGGTCTTACACCAGCGGATTTCGCTCACGCCCGTACGCAAGCTCTGGTTGGCCTGGAAAAACTTTATCGGCGAAGGCGCAAGCGTGATTCGTCAAATTCAGCGAGCGAGTCGAGTCTGATGAAGCTTGCGGTGGTCGGCGCGGGATGGGCCGGCTTGGCGGCTGCGGTTGCACTGAAAGCAACCGGGGCAGACGTCACTGTGTTTGAGGCGGCACCCCTTGCAGGGGGGCGCGCACGGCGCGTCGATGATCTGAACATGGGAGCAATCGATAACGGTCAACACTTATTATTGGGCGCATACACCGAGACGCTTACCTTACTGAGAAAGTTGCATCCACAGCGCTCGGTTGACGAATTGCTTGACCGAACTCCCCTACACCTTGAAAGTGCAGACGGAGAATTTCGCCTCAAAGCTGCCAACTTCAAGGCTCCCTTTCATACCCTATGGGGCTTAATACACGCGCGTGGCTTGTCATGGCAAGATCGGTGGCGAGCCATTCGGATGATGCTAGTGCTCAAACAAAACCGCTGGCAGGCGCCTGCCTTGTGCAGCGTTGCCCAATTACTTGAGCAACACCAGCAATCAGCCCTCGTGTGCCGTCGGCTTTGGACTCCATTGTGTTTGGCGAGCTTGAATACTTCAAACCATCAAGCCTGCGCTCAATTATTTTTAAATGTCTTACGCGATAGCCTCGATGCTCCACGCGCTCACTCTGAGATGTTGATCCCGCGCATAGACTTGACTGAGCTTTGGCCTAAGGCAGCCGCTGACGCTGTCACCATGCGCTATCGACATATTGTGCGAGACGTTTGCCCGACTCCCTCCGCTGTGACCATCGATGGTGAAGTCTTCGAGGGCTGTGTCTTGGCCACTCCGCCCTATGCCTGCGCACGTATTCTGAAGCCCGGCGAAAGCGGTGGCGCTTGCGACACCTTAATGGCCCAACTTGGCGCCTTTCAATATCGTGCAATTGCAACGCTGACCTTGCAATTAGAGACACCCTGGAATCCACCACAACCCATTTTGTTGTTAGACGAAGCGCCTTCGCGGGGCCATCTTGGGCAATGGTTATTTAAACGCCCGCAAGCAGATGACCAATTCACGGTCGTCATCAGTGATGCCACCGATTATTTAAAGCATGACCGCGCAAGCTTTGTTGACAATATTGCAACGCAAATTCGAGAGCAAGTGCAACGCCATCCAAACTCGCCTGGCCATTCAAAGTCAACGATGCCTGCAGTCAAGGCGCATCGCTTGATTGTCGAGAAACGTGCAACCTTTGCTGCGGTGCCTGGCCTGCAACGCCCTCGCAATCAAAGCCCGTGGCCGCGCCTGAGTTTGGCTGGCGACTGGACAGACACCGGCTACCCTGCGGTGCTTGAAGGTGCTGTGCGTAGCGGCAACCAGGCGGCCAAGACCCTGATCAAAGCGCTAAAGAGTGACAACACTTAGAACGGAAACGTCGCGAACCGACACGAGGCGGTGGTTGTTAGGCTCGGCGTTTATCAGTACAGATTGCGCTGTGGCGTCGAGGCTCAGCGTGCAGCGGCACAGACTACGCTGCGACCGTTTCGCTAGCTTTGTAGCGCGCGCGCCGTGTACAAGCCCAGCAACGTTAACGCCAGCGACCCAGCGAGGCTGACACCAGAATACATCGCCGCCATCGCCAGACGCCCTT
>CAMCII010000010.1 GCA_945874505.1 Bordetella parapertussis
GGTTGCCTGTTAACACACACGGTGGTATGTTGTCGCACGCGCATGCGGGCGCGGCGGGTGGGTTGTTTGGTATCGTCGAGGCTGTTCGCCAGTTACGAGGCGGTTTGGGTGCGCGACAGGTCGAGGGCGCCGAGATCGCCTTAGTGCATAACGAAGGGGGCGTGCTGTCGTCGCACTGCACACTGATACTCACTAAAGATAAACAATAAGATTCGGCAGCTAAGTTTAAAAACCACTACACCGCCTGTCAGGGGTCGCTATTTTGAAGATTTTGCTGTGGGTGCTGAGTTCGTGACACTCGATAAGCTAACGTAATAACGTGTCGGTCTTGCGTCGATTGCGTGACTGTTCCAGTCGCCTGCTGCCGGCAACAAACGCTTGCGGAATACGATGGTCAATCACGCGGTTTAAAGCTTGGTTTGTTTGAACCGAGTGAGCAAAGACTTCAGACTGAAATCACGGGGCTGTGATGATTACTCAAGCTTGACGCCAGCTTTTTGAATGACGTCACCCCACTTCGCGTATTCGCTCTTGATGAAGCTTGCGAATTCTTTTGGGGTGCCGCCAATGGTTAGCATGCCGGTTGAATCAAGCTTGGCACGAATCGCTGGATCTGCAATCGATTGGAGCAGTGCCTTGGATAGCACTTCGACGCGAGCGGGATCCATGCCTGCGGGCCCGACGATTCCCATCCAGCCAACAGCCTCAAAGCCCTCGAGGCCTTGCGAGGCGATTGGGCGTACGCTCGGAAGTGTGTCGATAGGTTTGGCAGTGCTCACGGCCAAGGCGCGTAGATCTCCTCGATTGATGAACGGTATGACTAACGGTGCGGCTTCAAAGAGCACCTCGATCTGCCCGCCTAATAAGTCGGTGACAGCAGCAGGGCCACCCTTGTAGGGTACGTGCTGCATCTTGATACCTGCCCGTTGCTTGAACATCTCTTGTGTGAGGTGGCTGGTTGACCCATTACCAGGTGAACCAAAATTCAAGCCGTTGGGTTTCGCCTTGGCTGCCTCAATCAAATCGGCAAGCGATTTGATATTTGACTTTGCAGACACAACCAGCGTTTGCGCCACGGCCGCCACCAGCATAATGGGCGTGAAGTCTGTTCGTGGATCGTAATTGGCCTCTTTAAAGAGGTGGGGTGCGATCCCCAGTGGGCCACTGGCGTTCATGCTGAGCGTGTAGCCATCGGCGGGCATCCGAATCAGATATTTACTGCCGATCGTGCCGCCAGCCCCAGCTTTGTTATCAATAATGACGGGTTGCCCAAGATATTTAGTCAGACCCTCGCCCATCATGCGCGCGAGCGAGTCGACCGATTGCCCAGCGGGGTAGGGGACAACCATCGTAATGGGCTTGTCGGGAAACGCATCTTTAGGTTGAGCCACAGCGCTGAGGCCAGACGTTACGAGCACTAAGGTTGTAAAAAGTTTTAAAGGTGTGAGTCTCATGATTTTTATGTTTGCTGAGTGATTCAACCAGTATAGGTCGAGTCTTGTACGCAGATACAATGTAATTCACAAAACCATAAAAACACAAGAGAACGCTGTGAAGTATGTGCAGCCCTGAGCAGCAAAGCACCAAGGGGACTAGGATGAAAAAAACAGAACCGTCAGTCAGTCGTGAACTGGCACAGTGGGTGAGTGCGCTACAGTACGCAGACTTGAATGCCGAGCTCATCCGTGATGCCAAACGCTACTTATTGGATGCCCTAGCTGTCGCCTGGGCTGGCTCGAGGGCGATGGGAACAGAGGGGGTCCACGCTTGGGTCACTGCGCAAGGTGGTAAGGCTGAGAGTCGAGTCTGGTTAACCAACGAGTATCTGCCGGCGACCTCTGCTGCGTTTATCAATGGCATTTATGCGGCGGCGCTTGATTTTGATAGCGTCCACGATCAGGCAACGTCGCATCCGGATATCGTCATCATCCCTGCGCTACTGGCGCTTGCCGATCGGCAACCCATGCATGGCAAAGATTTTTTAACGGCGTATGTCGCAGGCGCAGAAATGCATGTGCGCCTGTGTATGGGGATTACTCATAATCCAGGCTGGTTTATGACCGCAACGATTGGGGTGTTCGCCTCTGCGGCGATCTCGGCGCGCGTGCTTGGTCTAGACATCAATGGCATTCATACCGCGATGGGGATCGCGCTGAGCCGCGCTGCTGGTACACAACAATCTTTGGTTGAGGGGGCGTTGGTCAAGCGGTTACAGTCTGCGTTTGCGGCGCGAGATGGCGTTGAGGCCGCCTTTTTAGCCCAGTGTGGCATCACGGCGCCTAAACAAATGTTTGAAGGTGAAAGAGGCTTTGATAATTTGTACGAGCCCCTTGATCGCGCCCGAACCTTGGGTGGCTTAGGCCAGTCATATTTGCTGCAAACCCTAACCTTAAAAAATTACCCCAGTTGTTTTTGTAACCATGCTGCGATTGTGGCGACTGAGCGGCTTATTGCACAGCACCAATTAACAATTGATCAACTGGCGGGCTGCACGGTGAGGATCACGCCTTACATGAATCGTTTGGTTGGCGCGCAATTTTCGCTTGGCGATAGCCCTCAGGTTGCCGCGCAATTTAGTGTGCAATACTCAATTGCAAGCATCCTGCTGCGAGGGTCGTTTAGATTGCAGGATATCGATACCGACGCAGTGCTAGACCCTGCGGTCATGAAATGTATTCAGAAAATCAAGATTGAAATTGATCAGACAGAATCAGGAAAATTCACCCCAGCGACCGTGATCATCCGAACAAAAGCTGGAGAACTGCTGAGTTGTACGGTGAATGAGATTCCCGGCACGCCAGCTCAACCTCTGGATGATGCGCAGGTGAGGGCAAAAGCCATGACTTGCTTGACAAGCGGGCCCTACGCAATGACCGAGACCCAGGCCCGCAAGTTGATTGCACGAATTGATTCAATCGATCAATTTGAGAATATGCAAGACTTTTGGAATTTTGTATGAAAAGTGCTGGTTTCGAGGGTAAGTGCTAGGCCTTTGGCATTGACGAATGGCTGCTCGGCTCCTATATTCGGGTAAGCGTAGCCTGTGCATTTGATTTGAGTCGGTACTCAAAGCCGCTCTACGCTGTAAACGTGCGGTCCGTTAGGATCCCGACAATAAACCGAGGAGCAGCAATGAAAGAAGCATCAAAATCACGCCGCCAACTATTGCAAGCGGGTTCAGCCGCTGGTGCGATGGCCCTGTTGGGCTTGCCTGCGATTGTCAAAGCGCAGTCTGACAAAATCCGTATCGGTCACTTAACCCCCTTGACCGGCTTTTTAGGCCCACTCGGTGAGTACGGCACGATGGGGATCAAACTAGCCGTCGACGAGGTCAACAAAGCGGGTGGTATCACTGGGCGTCAAGTCGAACTCATTTCAGAAGACTCTGTGAATCCAGCCACGGCTGCAAGTAAAGCCCAGCGTATGTTTGAGCGCGATGGCGTGATGTGCTTGCTCGGTGAAATTAACTCAGCTTCAGGCTTGGCGATCAGCCAAGTGGCGCTGCGCAACAAAAAGATTTTTATCAATACAGGCGGCAACTCTGACGAACTGCGTGGCAAAAGCTGCAACAAGTTTATGTTTCACGTTGAGTGCGCAAACTCGATGTACGTGAACACGTTAGGTCGTGCGTTGCTGCAACAAGGGATGGTGAAAGGTAAGTCATGGTATTTCTTGACAGCTGACTATGCGTTTGGTCATGACCTGACACGCGTCGCTAGCCGCTTCTTGGCAGCGCAGGGTGGCAAGATCGTCGGCGAAGATAAAGTGCCTACCGACGCGACTGACTACTCAGCTTACATGTTGAAGATTCGCCAGGCTAAACCCGATATCGTGATCTCTAACTTGGCTGGTACGCAGATCACCAGTTTCATGAAGCAGTACTCTGAGTACGGGTTGCCTTTCCCGATCGCTGGTTTTGGTTTTGATACCGCGTTGGCCTGGGGTGCCGGTGCCGATAACTTCTTGGGGACTTGGCCTGTGCCGTGGCACCATGATGTTGATTCGCCGACCTCAAAAGCATTTGTTGCTGAATTTATTAAGCGTCATGGCAAGCCGCCTGAAAACCAAGCGTGGGGCGATTACACCGTCATGAAAATGATGGCACAGGCTATGAATGAGCTGAAATCGACTGACTCGATGAAAGTCATTGAGAACTTTGAAAAAGGCGCGCAATTTGACATCATGAAGGGTCGCCCTGGTTACTTCCGTTCATGGGATCATCAGTTGATGCAGCAGATGTATACGCTGACACCCAAGAAAAAAGGTGCAGCCCGTGACAAGTGGGATTTCTTGCAATTGGGCGCCACGGTGCCTAACGCCAATGAATCACTCGAAATCATTGCACCTACGCGCGAAGAGAACCCCTGCAATATTACTTAAGCGGGTTCACACTACATCTGAGCTTTTTGTAGGCTGATTCACTCCCGTGATCTGACAAGGTTACGGGAGTCGTTTTATTTTTATGGTTTGAATGTCGATGCAATTCATCTTTTTTTTAGAACAAGTTTTAAATGGCCTCATGATTGGAGGCTATTACCTATTGATTGCGCTTGGGCTTTCGCTGATTTTTAGCTTAGGCGGAATCGTCAACTTGGCGCACGGTGCGTTTTATGCGTTGGGTGCCTACGGCGCTGTCGTGTTGACGCAGTACGTCGGGTTTGGTGGGGCGCTTGTGCTTTCGCCTGTGTTGGTGGGGTTGTTAGGCATCGCGTTCGAGCGTTATCTGTTGCGCCGCTTTTATCAAAGCGATCCGATTTTAGGTCTGCTGCTCACCTTCGGTTTGGCGATGATCGCCGAGCAAATCATTCGAATGATTTGGGGCTCTGCCCCGTTGGCGTACTCGATTCCGTCAGCGCTAAAAGGTCAGATCATATTGGGTGATTTTATTTATTCGCGCTATCGCCTCGTGATGTTGTTGGTGGTGATCGGTGCCCTGATTGGTCTTTGGTTTTTGTTGAACAAGACTGCCTTTGGTCGCGTGGTGCGCGCGGGTACTCAACGCCCCGATATGGTCGCCGTCTTAGGGATTCGCTTAAATCACTACATGACAGGCGCCGTGGTGCTGGGCGTGAGTCTGGCTGCGCTGGCCGGCGTGTTACTTGCCCCACTGGCCGGTGTGCACCCTGCGATGGGTGCCGAAATCATGACAGCGGCCTTTGTTGTGGTGGTGATTGGCGGAATGGGAAGTTTTTGGGGCGTTGTGCTTGCCGCGGTGTTGGTGGGGGTTGTGCGAGGCATTACGACTTTCTTTTATCCGCCTGCCTCTGAAGCCTCAATGTATGTATTGATGATTTTGGTTCTGCTGTTGCGCCCGCGTGGTTTGCTGGGTGAGCGCATTGAGCGATTTGAATAAGAAGCTGGCATGACAAACGTAAACACACAAAAATATTTGCCCTTGGGTTTAGCCCTGTTGGGGCTGCTGATTTCGCCTTTCATCATGCGTGCACTGGGCTTGACCCCTGGTACCGCCACCGATGTGGTGATTTACGCCATGGCAGCCTTGGGGTTGAATCTGTTAGTCGGCCATACAGGCTTAACGTCTTTTGGGCATGGTGCCTTTTTTGGTATCGGCGCCTACGCTGCGGCGTTATCACAAAAGTACTGGTTCGAAGGGCAGATGATCATGCCGATCTTGTTCACAATCGTATTTTGTGGACTGCTTGCCACCTTGGTCGGTGCGCTGATTCTGCGCCGACGAGGCGTATACTTTTCGCTGTTGACCTTAGCGTTTTCGGCACTGACGTTTGCCATTGCCTTTCGCTGGACAGCGCTGACGGGTGGCGAGAACGGCTTGGGTAATGTTGTTCGCCCCGCAATGGGCGCTTTGCAGCTAGATCAGCCAGTGCCTTATTTAATCGCTGTGAGCACCATCGGCTGGCTTGTCTTGTATCTCATTTGGCGACTGACGCGCTCGCCCTTTGGTCATGTGCTTGCGGCCATCCGAGAAAATGAACAACGCGCTCAGTTTCAAGGCTATGACACGCAGCGGTATAAATTACTTGCCTTCGCGATTTCAGGTACCGTCACCGCGCTGGCCGGTAGCTTGCTAGCGTTTCATTATCGCTTTGCGTCAGCGGATCCAACCTCGGTCACGTTTTCGGGTGAGCTGCTGGCGATGGTAGTGATTGGTGGTATGCACAGTTTGCTCGGGCCAGTGATCGGCGCATTTTTCTATATTCTGTTTCGCGAATATCTTTCAATCTGGACGCCGAATTGGCTGTTGTACTTTGGCTTGCTGTTTGTCGGTTTTATTATTTTTTCACCCAAGGGTCTTGTAGGGGTCTGGGCGCAAATCAAAAAACGCTTCAAGCCCGAAAAAGAAACTGACGCAGCCATGAGTGCCCGAAAAATTTATCAAGGGCTGGCGTTCCCCTCATTTCTACAGCCTACCAAAGGCGACGGTGTTGCGCTTGAGGTTTCAGGCATTGCAAAAAGTTTTGGCGGAGTGAAAGCGGTTCGTGACTGTAGCTTGACGTTGCATTCTGGCATTCACGCCGTGATTGGCCCAAATGGTTCAGGTAAGACCACGACCTTTAATTTGATTTCAGGTATGTTCGTGCCGGATCAGGGCAAAGTGACTCTTTACGAAAATTCATTAACCGGTTTGTCGTCTGACAAAATTAGTCAGTTAGGCTTGGCGCGTTCGTTTCAAATCACCAATCTGTTTAAGGGTCTGACGATTTACGAAAATCTACGACTGTCTGTGCAAGCGCGTCACAAGGGGCATTTCAATATTTGGCGTGACATCGACTCGTATACGGTCGTGCATCAGCAAACAGCAGAGCTTGTGAAGTACCTAGGGCTAGAAGGCATCGACCATAGCGAAGCCGCCAGCATGTCGTATGGCGGACAGCGTTTGGTCGATATGGGGATTGCGCTAGGTTGCCATCCCAAGGTCTTGCTGCTTGATGAGCCCTTGGCGGGTTTGGCTGCAGCCGAGCGTGAACGGATATCCAACTTGATTCAAACAATCCAGCATCATATTCCGGTGCTGATTGTTGAGCATGATTTAGACCGTGTCTTGGGTTTTTCGCAAAACGTCACTGTGATGAATGATGGCAACGTCTTGATGACCGGTACGCCTTCGCAGGTGCGCAGCGATATACGCGTGCAAGAAGTCTATACGGGTAAAGGGACGCCGGCGATTCAGGCTAGAACCGCCGCGTCGAGTAAAGCTGAAGACGTGTTGTTGTCGTTCGATAAGATCAATAGCTTTTATGGCAAAAGCCACATCTTGAACGATGCATCGCTCAATGTGCGTCGTGGTGAGATCGTGGCCTTGTTGGGGCGTAACGGTGCCGGTAAATCAACCTTGCTGAAGGCACTGACTGGGCTTGTTGAGCCAGTCGGGGGCACCATTATGTTTGACGGTCAAAAAATCTCTGGCATGGCTGCGCCGGAGATCGCGCGTATTGGTATCGGCTATGTGCCGCAAGGACGAGGTTTGTTTGCCGGTATGTCAGTGCGCGATAACTTTGCCCTCGGCAGAATGAATCGAGTGAATCCTGCCATTGGCGGCACCTACTGGACCGAAGAGAAAATCTTTGAATATTTTCCGCGGATCAAAGACCGCATGGACGTTGCAGCAGACTATTTATCGGGTGGCGAGCAACAAATGGTCGCTGTGGCTCGGGCACTGTCGGGCAACATCAAATTGCTCTTGCTGGATGAGCCCTTTGAAGGTTTGGCACCAGCCGTGATTAACGAGCTCTTTACGGTCTTCGATAAACTACGAAGCGAAGTTTCAATTTTGATTGTCGAGCACAATCTTGATTTGGTGCTTGCGTTGTCAGATCGCGTCTTTGCACTTGAGCGTGGTCAAGTCTTTCATGAGGGGCCTGCCAAAGCATTGCTAGACGATCTGGATTATCGTAAGAAGATTTTGTGGATGTAACTCTTTTGAGGCAGCAATGACAGCAGCAATTTCATTTCGGTTAGATGGCCAACGAGCATTAGTCACAGCGGGCGCGCAGGGAATAGGGCGTGCGATCACTGAGGCGCTACTTGCGCAAGGCGCACAAGTTCACGTGTGCGATATCGATACCGCGGCGCTAAAGGATGTGCAGGCAGCGTTTCCTAAAGTGACCGCGACTCTGACAGATATTTCAAATGAAGCGCAGGTGGCAGAGTTGTTTGCCGTTATTCAGCAGCGCTGGGGTGGCTTGGATATTTTGGTAAATAACGCGGGTATCGCTGGCCCAACAGCGGCAATCGAAGACACGACGTTAGCCGAATGGCAGCAGACGATTGATGTCAATCTGACCGGCACTTTTCTATGCACGCGCAGCGCGGTGCCGCTCATGAAGCCACAAGGTGGCAGCATCGTCAACATCTCTTCAGCAGCAGGTCGGTTTGGGTTTCCGTTGCGTTCACCGTATTCGGCCTCAAAATTTGGTGTGATTGGTTTGACAGAGACTTGGGCGATGGAGCTCGGCCCCCAAGGTATACGTGTCAATGCAATCCTGCCCGGTATTGTCGAAGGCCCTCGTCAAGATCGCGTACTCAGCGCCAAAGCAAAATCGTTTGGGATTACGCTCGAGCAGATGCGCACGCGTGCGCTTGAGCGGGTGTCGCTGCGCACGACTGTGACGGCTCACGATATCGCGGCTCAAATCGTCTTTATTTGTTCTAAAGCAGGTGCCAAGATCTCAGGGCAAAGCTTATCAGTGGACGGCAACGTCGAAACCTTAGTGCAATAACAACAGCTTTGCTGTCACTTGGGGCTGCCTGACAATTTCAAGAGTCAGGCACGTACAATGAAGCATTGTTTATATGAATTGGGGTGGCGTTGCCTGACCCGAATTCAGTGACAGTGCAGTCAGATCGATTAACTACCATACAGTTTTACAATTCTGCGGAGATCGCTATGCCTAGAAAAGTCATTATTACTTGCGCCGTCACGGGTGCCATCCACACGCCAAGTATGTCGCCTTACATTCCGGTCACCGCACAAGAAATCGCCGATGCGGCGATCGGTGCTGCTCAAGCTGGCGCTGCGATTGTGCACTTACACGCGCGCGATCCGAAAGATGGTAGCCCCTCACAAGACCCCGACTTGTTCAAGAAGTTTTTGCCCCATATCAAAGAAAAAAGCGACGTCGTCATCAACTTAACGACTGGCGGTGCACCGACCATGACGATCGAAGATCGCTTGCGTCCTGCTCATTACTTCAAGCCTGAAGTGGCTTCACTGAACATGGGTTCAATGAACTTTGGCTTGTATGACATGTTGAAGCGTTTTAAAACGTTCAAGCACGATTGGGAACCCAAGTATTTGGCCGGTAGTGACGATCGTGTGTTTAAAAATACCTTTAAAGACATCGCACATATTCTGACCTCGTGCAGCGAAAACAATACACGTTTTGAGATTGAGTGCTATGACATTGGTCATCTCTACACAGCAGCGCATTTTATTGATCGCGGCTTAATCAAGGCGCCGTTCTTGATTCAATCGGTCTTCGGTATCTTGGGCGGCATTGGCCCTCATCCCGAAGATGTGCTGCATATGAAGCGTACTGCAGACCGTTTGTTTGGCAATGACTATCAATGGTCGGTGCTTGGCGCGGGTCGTAATCAAACCCCGATCGCAACGCAATCGGCCACGATGGGTGGCCATGTACGTGTCGGCCTTGAAGACTCTTTGTGGGATGGTCCAGGCACGCTCGCAAAATCCAATGCTGATCAGGTGACGCGTATGCGTAAGATCATCGAGGGCTTGTCGCTCGAGGTCGCGACTCCTGCCGAGGCGCGTGAGATTCTCAAACTTAAAGGCCGCGATAACGTGAATTTCTAAGTCATAGCGCTGCCCGATAAAAACCGTACCATGTTTGGTACGGTTTTTATCTTGAGGGGTTGACCGATTGGTGCCTTGAGGTGTGTCGAAGGCATGTTCGTAGCAAGCGCTACGAAAATTTTTAGGTTTAGTTAAGTGACGCTTTGCCTTTGCAAAGTAAGGTTAGGGCTTAAGGCTTGAATGGCTTGGTAGTGCGTTAAAAATACTTGTCCACTGAGATGCTGTAAAAAGTGCGTGTGTTTGAGACGATCCATCACTGGCCCTTTGACTTCAGACAGATGCAGAGTGATGCCCGCACTCAAGAGCCTAGACTCGATCAATTCTAGGCTTTCGAGTGCGCTCGCATCGATGTCGTTGATCGCTGAGCAGAGCAAGACCACGTTCTGCAATGTTGGCATGCTAGCCATCGCTTGATTGATGTGATCCTCTAAAGCTTTAGAGTTTGCAAAATATAGACTTTCGTCGACACGCAAGCTGACGAGCGTTGGATCGACCAGTACTGAGTGTCGCTGCACATTTCTAAAATGCTCAGTGCCTGGCACTAAGCCCACCTCGGCGATGTGAGGGCGGCTCGTTCTGTACAAAAATAAGGTCAGCGAAACGGTGACTCCGGTCACCAAGCCCAGTTCAACCCCAAGTGCGAGCGTCACTAAAAAAGTGCTCAACGCTGCTGCAAAATCTGCCTTTGAATATTTCCAGGTACGTTTGAAAATCGTTAGGTCGACTAACGAAAGTACCGCGACAATGATGGTGGCCGAAAGCGTTGCCTGGGGCAAGAAATAAAGCGCAGGGGTCAAAAATAGTGAAGCGAGTGCGATCCCCACGGCGGTGTAGATCCCTGCTGCTGGGGTTTGTGCACCGGCATCGAAGTTTACGACTGAGCGTGCAAAGCCCCCCGTTACCGGAAAACCCCCGCTCAGCGAAGCCGATAGATTGCTGGCCCCCAAGGCGATGAGTTCTTGGTTGGGCTCGATGCGTTGCCGGCGCTTTGCCGCAAGTGTTTGACCGACCGAGACGGATTCTGCAAAGCCGACAATGCTAATGAGTAACGCGGGCAGGGCGAGTTGCTTGAGCAGGCTAAGGTCCCAAAGGGGTAAGGTCAGAGGAGGTAGACCTTGAGGCACGGCCCCCACGATTTTGACACCTTGAGTTTGCCACTCTAGCCACCACGTCAAGGTGAGGGTGACTGCGATGGCGGCGACGGGCCCAGCCTTCGCAAGACTGTCAGCAAGTCTGGGTCCTAGCCCAGCGCGCTGTAGCAGCGGTTTTAAGCCTTTGCGCACCCAGAACAAAAAAATGATTGTTGAGACACCGATCGCGAGTGTGAGCAAGTGCGTTTGAGAAATTTGACTTGCGAGTGCGCTGAGGATGTCAAAAAAATGTTGACCGTCTGCACGAACGCCCATGATGGTTTTGAGTTGACTCGCTGCAATCAACAAGCCTGAGGCTGAGATGAACCCAGAGATCACGGGGTGGCTCAAAAAGTTGGCTAAAAAGCCAAGCTTGAGTAAGCCCATCAGCAATAAGAGGGCACCTGAAAGAAACGCCAGAGTGATTGCGATGGCCCAGGGCGAGGCGCCACTGAGCGCACCTTGTTCACTGATTGCTGCCGCAGTCATGAGGGATACGACTGCCACGGGGCCCACAGCAAGCACGCGGCTTGTACCAAAGAGCGCATAGAGCAGCAGTGGCGCAACGCTGGCATAGAGCCCCGCTTCGGGCGGCAACCCCGCCAGCAAGGCATAGGCAAGCCCTTGCGGGATTAACATGATGGTGACGATCGTGGCGGCTAACAGGTCACTGACAAGGGTATCTCGGTTGTACTGTTGCCCCCACGTTAAGATAGGTAGCCAAGTGCTGAGTTTTTTGCTGATCAAGGTTTGTGGTGAGCTATGTGATGCTGCAGTTTGATATATTGTTATACATTATATATTAATATATAATAAATTTGAGTCTTCTAATCTAGTCTTTCTTGTACTCAATCTCTATGAACACATTTCGCAGCTGTTGCCTCAGTCTGGTTTTGTTCTTTCTCTCGAGCACTCAGTTTGCGTCTGCTGTTGAGGTGGGTCAAACGATTCGTGTTTCAGGGCTGACTTCGTTGAGTGGTCAAACAATTGCGGCCGCGCAGTTGGCCGGAAAGTATTTGATTATCCAAGTATGGGCTTCATGGTGCCCCTACTGTCATAAGCAAAATCTCAACTTGCAAAAACTTGCACCGCAACTGTCGGCAGATAAGGCCATGATTGTGGCGCTGTCGGTTGATCGCGACGAATTCAGTGCCCAAAACTATGCAGAGCAACATGCCTTACCATTTTTGATGGCGATGATGACGCCAGAGTGGTCGGCGACACTTGGCAAGCGGCGGGGTATTCCAGAGCTCTATGTCGTGAATCCTCAGGGCAAAGTCGTACGGAAAGACTTTGGACTGATGGTCGACGCTGATCTGTTTGAGCTCAAAAAATACGGTAAATAAACATTCAGTCAATCAAGATTCAGTCAATCAAGATTTAATCAAGATGCGATCAATAAAAATACGATCACTCAATTTTGCGACTAAGGTTTGACGTACGCGTATTTGTCTTGAAACTGCAAATCAGCGATGCGTACAACCCCTGAAGGTGTGAACTCAGCATCCAGAATAAATTGGTCTTTGCTAAGTTTACGATTCTTGAGTGTGATTTCGCAGATTTCAAAGCGTACCCCGCGCGACTTGAGAGCGGCGATCAAAGGTGCATACTCAACGGCATTCTTTTCATCCTTAGCACCTTCCATCAGCAGGTCAACCCCTTCGGCGTGGGTGACTACAACGATTTTTGTCTGAGGTGCTACGTCTAGATGATTGCGAATGTTGCGTAGCCCTTTTAAGCCCTGTATCGAAGCATTGTCGAGGTGATAAACCACGCTAGATTGCGCAGCCGCTGAGCCCAGGCTCAACACTCCGAGTATCAAGAGCAGGCCGCAAGCGGTTTGTTTGAGTTGTGCTGACATGAGAATCCTTTGTTGTTGAAACAGCGCACATGACTGGCGCATAAAACAGAATGGGCTCAGAGGCTAAGCGTGAAACGAGTTTACGCCAGCCCCGGATTATTAGCCGTGCCCTTAATAGTTGGCATATTTAACGGGCTGGCTTTGACTGTTTTGATATCTTTCAAATACGTCGTCATCAAATCCCAGATTGGTTCACCACCAGCTTGCTTGGCTTCAATAGAAACTGGAGCCCAACCGGCGACCTTATAGGTGCTGTTTGCGTCGATGAGCTTACCGCCCAGGCGCATGTCTGAAATGCGTTTTCCGGCCCCAGCGGTTGGGTCAATCGCGTACTGCAGTCCACCCACGCGCACCATGTCGCCACCCTGTTGATAATAGGGATCAGGATTAAACAGATTGTCGGCAACATCCTCAAGAATCGTCTTGAGCATGTCACCTTTCATCATTGTGGTGGTGGTGTAAGGGTAGGTGATGGCCGTTTGATCCATCAAGTGTTCGAAGGTGATCGTTTGACCGGGTAATAGCGACGTGCCCCAGCGAAAGCCAGGAGAGAAAGCAATCGGTGCGTCTTTGACTGCCATTAAGCCATCAAGAATGAGCTGATCAAAGCTACCGTTAAAGTTACCGCGGCGGTACAACAGACCTTCGGTGACGGCCAGAGGTTGAGCCAACTTAGTTTCAAACGGGCTGCGTAATTTTTTGATTAAGGCTGCCATGTCTGGATCAGCGGGCAACAGGTCAGAGAACACTGGCATTAATTTATAACGCACATCAGAGACCTTGCCGGCCTTCACGTCAAAATCTAAAACACCTAAAAACTTTCCGTTCGAACCGGCATTGGTGACTAAGGTGACGCCACCTTTGTTGGTGACCCGGATCGGAGCCGGGACGCCATCATGCGTGTGCCCGCCTAAGATCGCGTCAATGCCTTGCACACGACTCGCCATCTTCAGGTCGACATCCATGCCATTGTGCGAAAGCAGCACGACGACTTTTGCGCCTTTGCCACGCACTTCGTCCACCACCTTCTGCATGTTTTCTTCTTCGATGCCGAACGTCCAGTTTTCAACCATATAGCGCGGGTTGGCGATTGGCGTATACGGAAAGGCTTGACCAATAATCGCGACCGACACACCATTCATTTCTCTGAGGGTATAGGCCTCAAAAACAGGATCCCCAAAATCTGTAGTCTTAATGTTTTGCGCTAAAAATGAAACCTTATTGTTGAAATCTTTTTCGACGATTTCTTGCACACGCTTTTCGCCTAGGGTCATCTCCCAGTGCGCAGTCATGATGTCAACGCCCATCGCCAGGCAAGCATCCACCATGTCTTGGCCGTTGGTCCAGAGCGAGGTACCCGAGCCTTGCCAGGTGTCACCACCATCTAGAAGCAAGGCGCCAGGGCGCGAGGCTTTTAAACGTTTGACCAAGGTTGCCAAGTGAGCAAAGCCACCGACTTTTCCGTAGGTTTTTGCCGCGGCTTCAAAATCAAGATAAGTAAAAGCGTGAGCGTCGCGACTGCCTGGGGCAATACCAAATGCTTTCAGTAGATGCTCGCCGACTAAGTGTGGCGCTTTGCCTAACTGATCGCCAAAGCCAAGGTTGACATTGGGTTCGCGAAAATAAATGGGATTGAGTTGGGCATGACAATCGGTAAAGTGCAGCAAATGCACATTGCCAAATTTAGGCAGATCGTAAAAGGCATTTGCCGCTGCTTGGGCCGAGGTGGCGCTGGATTGCAATGCCAAGCCACCTGCGGAGGCAATCGCCAGCAACTGCATAAATTCTCTACGATTCATCGTTGTGCCATCTAGTTGTCGTTCGGCCTAGGCCAGTCAAAATTAAAGGAATGACAGTGCAGGCTTGAACCGCTACCTCGCTTGGCCGCAAGCGAGTTTGGGTGATGCTTCAAGCAAAGGCGAGCGATGCCTGTGGCTCAAAAAGTCAGACCCTGCAGTTAAGTTACTTGTTTACCGGCGATTCTGGGTCAAGCAACAAGGCCATGACATCTTTAATCTGCTGTTCAGTCAGCAAGTTGAAATGCGCCATGCGAGGCATATTGCTGCAAGCGTTATACGCTTTTGAATTGCTGATGCGATTCCAGGTGTAGGTCAAAATCGCTTCGCTCGTGCCGCGTGTCTTGCCGTAGCCTGTTAGCGAGGGCCCGATGTTGCCATACGAAATTTCTTGTTTGCTGATTTGATGGCAGTTGTAGCAGCCACCACCATTGGGTGCTTTGGTCGTATCTGACCAGGTTGCGCCCCGGCCGCTTTGTGCAACGGCTTCACCTGCTTTCCAGCTTCCTAAATACTTTCCGTCTGCTGGCGGTTTAATTGCCGCCATGGCTTTACTTTGTTCTTCAATTAACACCTTTTGTGCCGCCGGGGTGTTACGGACGTCTGGGTCTGAGCAGAGCGCTTGGATTGGATCTTGCTTAAGGCGATCAAGCCCGGCAATGCCTTGTGCTCTGAAGCCACTACTTAGCATGGCTTCAAACTTTGCGTCAACGGTCTGTGCCTGAGCGCCAAACGACAGGCAGCTGAGCAACACGGCGATCGTGCAATAACGAACGTATAAGGTGTTCATAAGTGAATTATCCTGAGCTGTGTTGTTTGACTTAGCGTTTGAGGCCGGGTGTTTGAACGATACCGCCATCACCTTTGTTTGCCATAAAAATCGACAACGCAACCGTGACGTCTGATCCATATATCGGGAAAGGCATCCTTTGTTGTCTGAAGCAATCATTCAGACGGCGTTGCATGGTCCAGAACTCTCCGCTTGAGACACGATAGGCTGGCCACGCGCCCCAACCTAAGGCTGCGCCCGCTTGAGTGGTTAGGTCAGGTAAATCCTGCAGGCGAATGCGCTGATCTTTGGCTGAGTGACACGAGGCGCATGAAAAATCCATCGGCCCGCCTTGAAAGAAAAACATCTTTTTACCCAAGGCCACCATCTCTTTTTCTTTGGGATGCGTCGCAGGTACGTTAATTTTCATGTCTTTCGAATGGGTCACAACATACGCGACAATCGCTTCAACGTTTTTACGTATGCCTTTGGCGAAGGCTCCGTTAATGACCTCAGTCTGCTCAATGCCTTGCAAGGTCTGCATGCAGGTCATCAGACGCGATTCAAGATCTTGCACACGATCAGTATCTTTAAAGTAACGGGGCAGTTGTGCCGAGGCGCCATTTACAACTCCAGGGCCCAAGCCAAGATCGCATTTCTCAAGCGTTGCTTTTTTGGGGCCGGCGGGTTGTTTCCAAAGCTCTTCACCCGCCATTTCATAAAGCTCAGCGGGATTGCCCTCGGCAATCATTTCGCGATACTTGGCGATTTCATCGCTTGCACTTTGTGAAAATGCCGGCGTTGTGCTCAGACCCAGCAAGCCTATTAAAAGGAAGGATGCATATTTTGTTTTCATGATTAGATCCTGAGTCAAGGCTGCGTAAACAGCAAACTAAAAGTCTTTGCGGCAACCGCTTGGTTTGCAGTGACCAACGGTGAAGCGTTAAAACGTTTACAGCGGCAATGGTACTTTCTGAGTATCGCTTAGAAGTTAGAAGCGGCGATGAGACTTTTTGCCGCTCACAGACTTCAGCTAATTTTTGCTTTATCGCTACGCTTGTCGCCAGAGTTATCCACCCAGTCAACAACGATTTCGTCACCCTTTGCAGCACCCTTGAATTTAAAATTCAGAAATGGATCTTTGGAGACAGCAGGGCCGAATTCGGCGGTAAAAACGGTTTTACCTTTCACTTGGGCGATCACCGTTTTGATAAAAAAAGCAGGGATCGTGGCGCCCGCTGCATCTTTACGTTGACCGGATTCCATGTCGTGCTTCATCAAAACCTTGACGTCGACGATGCCGTCTTTTTCAGCGGCGCGAATGCGCATTGGATCTGCCATGATGATTCCTTTTTAAATGTCTTAAACTTGATCTTAGAAAGCGTATGTTGCGTGCCTTAGCCGCCGCAACCACCGAGAGTGACTTTAATTTCTTTAGTGGCGATATACCACTTGCCATCTGCCTTTACCAAAGCGTGTACGTTTGAGCTTTGGCCCATTTTGACGCGGGTGGTGACAAAGGCTTCAGCGCCCTCGGGCAGAATAAATTGCGCGGCCAGATTGCTGGGATTTTTTTCGACCAAAATCGCGATTTGAGTGGCTTTGAGTTTTGTTTCAACGCCAACAGGTACGACCGCACCGTTTTCGGCGATATCGGGCGCGCGCATGATGATGTCGGTTGATGTCTCAGGTTTTGCGCCACCGATTGCTTTGAGCACATCGTCGAGGTTCTTGCCTTCAAAGGCGGCTTTGTTCCATTCAGCGGCTTGTGCGCTGGTGATCAGGCCCGTGCTTGCCATCAGGGCAATGACCGAGGTCAGGCGTAAGACGTTTCTGCGTTGGTTGTTCATTGTTGCTCCTGTCAATTTCAAAAATAGTGTGTGCTGATGTTAAGTATGAGGTCTTAGGGCTACGGGTTAGGCGTTACGTGAGCGTGTGTCTAGCTTTGACTCGTTGCTGCGCATATTACCGAATAGTTATCAATTGTTAAATATTACGCCGGTTCTGCGCAGGCTGCGGGCAAGGCTCTAAAGAGTGGTGAGTTTTCATCTGGCTGTTCACACTAATGAGTGGCTAGTATCCACTTGACCAACGCTTGCGAATCGGCCGTAGATAACTGGTTTTGAGCCGGCATGGGGATCGCACCCCAAACTCCAGCCCCGCCTTTTATAACTTTTTCAGTGAGCATTGCCTCGCTGGTGGGCTGATTTTTGTACTTAATCGCAATCTCAGCTAGCGAGGGGCCAACGAGTTTGCTGTTCGCAGCATGACAGGCAAAGCAGTTTTGCTTCTTAAAAAGGTCGGCTGCTGGCATGAGCGTAGCAGGGGTGCCAGACTTTGGGGTCGAGGCAGCTGCGCTTGAGGTAGTACCCGTTGCAGTCGAACCGGCCTGGGCGAGTCGACCTAGGTCTGAGCCGGGCAGTTTAGCCACGGGTGGACGAGTGGTGTCGACCCCGCGAAACGGCCCATAACCACGGTTTTGCTCAGCGAGATTCTCGTGTGCATTGCGTGCGTAATCGGGCAGACTTGAAGTGATCTTAACCGTCTCAACGCAATTGCTCATACAGGCAACCGCTTTCACGTCGGGCGCATCGTCAATCCGCCACATGCCATGCTCGCGTGTCATGCCATTGCGGTTTGGCATCAACTGTTGCACCTCGGCCATGTTCTTGTTGCTCAGCTCAAAGTCGTCAGGCAAAATTTCTGCCAGATTGAGCATGTAGGCTAAGACGGCGTAGGTATCGTCGGCTGTCAGTGAGCGAGGTGCGTTCCAAGGCATCGCACGATAAATATAGTCGTACAAGCTCGAAATCGTTGCAACTTTCATCAAGGTGCTGCGCTGAGGTTGCTTGGGGTCAGTCAGTGAGGCAACGCGTCCGCGCTTGACGTCTGCTGCAGTGGTGCCGCCTACCAACGGCGTAAAGACCTCGTTTGACTCACCGAACGTGCCATGGCAGCTTGCACACTTGTTGTCCCAAAGCGTCTGGCCGTCTTGTACTTTGCCTGAGCCTGCGGGCAAGCCTTTTAGGTCTGGACGCACGTCGATATCCCACGCTTTGACCTCTGCGGCGGTGGCTGTGCGGCCGATGCCGCTGAACTGATTGGACGAAGCGCTTTGCGCGGCGCTGTCGCTAGCCGCACAAAATAGCGTTGCCGCACTGAACAGCGAGACCGCAGCGAGCTTCACATGATGGATCACTGCGGTTGTGCCGGCTGCAGTCAATACATTACGGGCTTTGGCTCGTTGTACGAATCGATAAACTCTCGAGCTGTTGGCTTGAAATTTTGTCACGATCACTCGGTCGCCCATTAAAAATTTAGCCAACTTGTACATTGCTGACCTCACCATTGGTGTCGAGTTTCCAAGATTGAATCGCGTTGTTGTGATAAATCGAGCGTGTGCCACGCACTTCGCGCAGCATATTGATCGGCGGCTGCACGTAGCCGGTCGAGTCAATCGCGCGTGACTGCAAAATTGCCGGTGCGCCGTCCCACTCCCAATTGATGTTGAAGCGCGTGATGGCCTTCGTCAGGATTGGGCCTTCAAGGCGTGCTTCGCGCCAGTTCTTGCCACCATCCATTGAAACATCCACGCGCTTGATGGTGCCCCGTCCAGACCAAGCGATACCACTGACGTTATAAAAACCTTTGGTTAAAAGTTGCTGCCCGCCCGAAGGTGTCGTGATCACAGATTTACATTCTTGGATCGAGGTGTATTGCCGATGCAGGCCATCTGGCATCAAGTCAATGTAGTGCACGGCTTCATCTTTGCTGGCATAGGGTTGATCACCGACTTCAATACGACGCAGCCACTTGACTGAGCTCACACCTTGCGCGCCCGGTACAAGCAATCTGAGAGGGTAGCCATTTTCAGGTCGCAACATTTCTCCGTTCATCGCCCACACAACCAAGACGTCGTCCATGGCAGCCTCGACGGGGATGGTGCGCGTCATGCCCGAACCATCGGCGCCTTCGGCCAGAATATATTTACCCTTTTTAAGGTCAACACCACACAGATCGAGCAGTGTGGCAAGCGGGACACCGGTAAACTCGCTGCATGAAATCATGCCATGGGTGTATTGCACAGTCGGCACCGCAACGTTACCCCATTCAAGACCGGTGTTTGCGCCGCACTCAATAAAGTGAATGCGCGAAACGCTTGGTAAACGCATGAGATCTTCCATCGTGAAGATCATTTCGCGTTTGACCAAGCCATTGATCATCAGCCGATGCAGCGCCGGATCCAACTCATACCACCCCTGATGATGGCGCTCGAAGTGCAAGCCGCTCGGCGTGATCATCCCAAACAAACCTTGCAAAGGGGTAAACGATACCGACGCCGCCGACACTCTCGTTAAGCCTGGTGATTCTCGGCGCACTAAACCCGCCTCGTACTTTGATGGGATGCCGTATGGGTTTGCTGCAACGGGTTTGCCCAGCGTGGTGGCCCAAATTTGTTTGTCAAGAATGGCGGGGTCACCAAGCGTCGCTGTGCTTTGCGCTAAGGCACTCGCACCCGTGGCAGTGGCCAGCGCTCCCAAAAAGCTTTTGCGGATGAAATTGCGGCGCTGTGTGTCGAGCCCGTTCTGGCTGATTTGGGCGAGCAGGTCACCCTCCAAAAAATGCTCTGGTGCTTTGCGTAAGCGGCCGAAGGTCAAGCTTGTGAATTTGTTGCTCATGATCTAGCTTTTTGTCGCGCTGATTTGCGAGGGATCAGACTTTGGTTTCCCGACGCGTGTACTTGGGGTAAAAAGGGGTGCGCAGAGACATGGCAGGTCGCGAGTTGAACGCAACAGCCAGTCGGGCAGATTTGACGCTCGCAGAATAGTTAGATTCAACATGGCTCGCTTGAATGTGTTTTTAGTTATAAGCTAATATTGAAAAGTAATTTAAAAGAGCGGCCTCACGCTATTGGTGTAAACCCTAGAGAGGGTGGCGAACTCGATAATCCTTTTTACGTTGACGTCAGTCAGGAGCAAAACATGACCTCAGATCTCGCTAAAGATGGCGCCGCATTATTTGCTGCGCACCCGACCTCGCGCCGTCGCTTTATGAAGGCTGCCACACTCGGCAGCTTGGGCACCGGCTTTGCCAGCGCAGCTCTGCCCGTGTTATCTCAGGCAATCAAAACTGATTTCGCTGGCATCCAAAGCGAAGAAGTGACGATCGATTCAAACGGCACAAATGTCGCGGCCTACACCTCGCGGCCCGCTCAGGCCCAGGGAAAGCTACCAATCATTATCGTCGCCAGCGAAATCTTTGGTGTGCACGAGTACATTGCCGACGTGACGCGTCGCCTAGCAAAAGTCGGCTACTTGGCGATTGCCCCCGAGTTTTTCACGCGTGCCGGTGAGCCTACCGAATTAGGCACGGTGGCTGAGATCATGTCGCAAATTGTGGCCAAGACCCCAGATCAGCAAGTGCTAGGTGATATTGAAGCGGCGTTAAAGTGGGCCGGCGCTAACAACGGCGATCTGAATCGTGTGGGGATGACTGGTTTTTGTTGGGGTGGACGCATCACCTGGTTGGCCTGTCAGAAGCTGTCTTCGATGCGAGCCGGTGTGGCGTGGTACGGCCGTTTGGTCGGCGAAAAAAGTGATAATTTTCCACAGCATCCGCTTGAACTCGCCGCGCAAACGCGTGCGCCGGTCTTGGGCCTCTATGGTGGGCAAGACACTGGTATCCCCGTTACCGATGTTGAAAAAATGAAACTTGCTTTGGCTGGCCCGAATGCCACGACTGCGGCAAAGGCTTCAACGTTTGTGATCTACCCAGAGGCACCCCATGCGTTTCATGCGGATTATCGGCAGACCTATCAAGAGGCCCCTGCAAAGGATGGTTGGCAAAAAGCCTTGGCTTGGTTTAAGGAGAAGGGCGTCTAGCG
>CAMCII010000011.1 GCA_945874505.1 Bordetella parapertussis
CCTCCCAATAAGGAATTCGGACGTTTGTCCGTAACGAACGACGGGGTGAAATTAGAAGGCGGGCAAAAAGGCATCGAGAATTTAGTTCCTAACGGGACATTTAGTGTCACAGTTGCAAAAGAAACTCGTGTGGAACTAACTAAAGATACCTCTTTCGTGGGCCGTCCTGAGGCTTACAAATACGGTTTAGACATGGAATCGGATCGCGTCAAGCTGAGCGTAGACCAAAATTCAGATCTTTGTTTAGGCACTGACGTGGTTAGGCTTAGAAAAAAAGGGGGGGGCAGTTTGGCGTTTAAAGCAAACGCTGCGACGCTTTCTGCGCAGACAGTTACCATCGTCGGGCCAGCTGTGAAGATCAACGGAGTCGACTTTAATACAGGCGTCGTGAAGATGGGTGACTTGACGGCCTTGCTTTCAGACGTGTCGGGGGTGGCAAAGCACGCGGAGGAGGTAGCAAACAGCACAGCAGAAACCGTAGCGAGTATGGCCAAAGACGCTAAACAGAGGGCACAAGTGGCGGCTGATGAAATCGCTAGATTGGCTCTGGCGCTTAAATTGGAACTTGAGGAGCAGGCGGCGGAGTTTAAATCTGAGATTCAAGACTTAATGAGTCAAATTAGCCGTTTAAAAAAAAATCGCTAAAGTTTCCTGATTTTTTGAGGTTTCTGTGTGTCAAAGTAGAAGACTGCCGGGAAGTTGCTGGCTTCGGTGTCTGCCGCTATGAAATTCGAATTCGGATATCGCATGAAGCTTTTACATCCCAGTTTTTCTGAGGTAATGAGTGGTGTCATTCTAGGCACGACCGGACGTTACGTTCTCTCTTATGGCCTGATCGTGCCGTTTTCTTTGCACCCAGAGGGGCCCTCTATTCCGCAGGACAGGTCACCGGTTTGGCCCTGGGCAATTGCTGCAATGGGGGATAGCTGCCTGCTGGATGAGGCCCGGCCTAAAGCGCGCGGTGAGTACTTGGCGTATGGTGCCGCGTATTCAAAATGGTCATCCGAACAGCCCGTGACTGCTCGAATCCAATTAGGGTCGTTGACCAAGCGCTTGCTAGTCTTTGGTGACAGACCTGTCGATGCCTTGGGTTTACACAAGAAACCTGAGCCGTTCTCCCGTATGCCGATCACAGCGCAAACCGCCTTCGGTGGTAAGTCTTACCCTTTAAATCCGCTTGGCAAAGGCGCCGACGCGCTGACCATTCCAGAAACGACCCACACAGAAATTCCGCTTCCTAATATTGAGTCTTTGCCACATTTAATCGCTTTAAACGACGACAGTCCAGAGCCTGCCGGGTTTTGGGCCTACCCACCTGAATGGCCTCAACGGGCAAAATATCTTGGTGAGTTTGATGACGCGTGGTTGAAGTCACGCTGGCCTCACATGCCAATAGATACAGACAATGGTTTTTTTCAAACGGCGCCTGTCGATCAACAATTACCCGGGTTTTTTGCAGGAAACGAGCGGATAGAAATCGAAAACATGCATGCGCAGATTCCGGTCATTCAAGCAGCTTTGCCTGGTGAGCGTGCTCGAGTGTTTGCACAAGAAGTGTCAGAAAGTGGGCAAGCCCCCTTTAAAGAATTTAAAGCCAACGCAGAAACTGTCTGGTTATTTCCCGACAGCTTGGCGGGCCTCATCCTTTATCGTGCCGTCATCCCGCTTACAAGCGACGATACGGATACGCTTGCCTTCGTGTACAGCGATTTAGAGTCGCTTGAAAAGGCACCCGCCTCTGCTGAAACCCATTATGAAAATTTTCTGAAAAAACTAGGTAGTGCGTAGCGAATCTTTTTTGTGTTTAGCAGCTCAATTTGAATTGGCAAAAGGTTTATAGGAAATAAAAATGGTCACAGAAATCACAAATCTTGCTCAAGCAAATGAGGCCTTACAGCAAGGTATTGCAATGGTTAAAAAAGCCATGGCAAGCACTGGGGTGACAGAAGCGGATCTGCTCAATGCCCTGAAGTCAAGACCTGATACAAAGGCGTATGCAGATCAGATTGCGGCGAATGGCGGCCTTGAAGGGCTGTTTGCCGATGCGAACACATCGTTGAAAGCAGCACAAGCAAACGAAAAAGCTTTGTTGGACTTGGATGTGTCTTCGTTAAAACCACCCGAAATGCCTGTCGCGCCAGCACCTGTCCCAGGTCAAGTTGCTGCGCCGGGCACGGTGTATACGCGTGAATGGGTCATTGAGCACCACGCGGCGAAAGGCTCCTTTGCTGAGTTGGATTTAAACGGTCTTGACCTGTCGCTGCTCGATCTATCTGACGCGGACTTTTCTCAGGCGAACCTTGCCAATGTCAATTTTAAAGCAGCTCGTCTGGATCGCTGTATTTTTGATGGCGGCCTGCTGACAGCAGCCGTCTTTGATGAAGCATCACTGATCGAGGCGAGTATGCAGACGGCCAGTGCGGCAAAAGCCAGTTTTCAGCTTGCCATCCTGCAAACGGCGACGCTCAGTGGTACTGATTTCACCAGTGCAAATTTTGATCAAGCGAGTTTGCTTGACGTAACAGCCAAGGCTTGTCTCTTCAGTGGCGCGAGTTTGATGGCTACCAATTTGAGCAAAGCTGTTATGGATCAGTCGCAATTTGACGGCGCCCAGTTAGCGGACGCTACGTTTACGCAAGCACGGCTGACGGGGGTTAATTTCAATAGTGCAAACCTTGAGCGTGTAGACGGGACGTCCGCTATTTGTAAAGCTGTCGATTTTTCTGGGGCGACGGCAGCGGGCGCTAAATTCGGTGATGCGGACCTATCTGGTAGCCAGGCAAACAGCAAAACATCTTTTGCCGGTGCCTTTCTTGCTCGGGCTGATCTGTCTCAAGTCAAGTGGGATAAGACAGTATTGGACGGTGCAACGATGGATCGTGCCCTACTTGAAAACGCTGACCTCACGGGTTGCAGTTTAATCAAAGTGCAGATGATTAACGCCATCGCAAAAAAGGCATGTTTTGATAAGGTCAACCTAGAGCAGGCTGATTTGCGTGGTGTAAATTTCTTTGAAGGTTCAATGCGCAAAGCTAAACTGAACGGTGCTCTGTTAGAAGTTGGTAACTATTACGGGGTAGATTTCATTGATGCCTCGATTGAGGGGACAAGCTTTCGGGAGTCAATACTCGACAAGACCATCTTAGCCTCTCGTAAGCTTTAGATGACGCGGGCTGGCATGACCACGCACCTTTCTGAGATATTGAGTCAAGAGGTCATTGAACAGTGTTCACTGTCTGGGCAAGTGCTTGCCGATTTGACGCTTAGTCGTAAAGTGTTCAGGCAAGTTGATCTAAGCAGGGCGGATTTAAGTGGTGCAAATCTCGATGAAACGCAATTTATCGAATGCAATTTAACCGACGCAAACTTAAGTGGTGCGCGCTTAAACGATGCACAATTCATCGATTGCACCTGTGAGAGAACCTCGTTTGAAGACGTACGTGCCAAGGGGTTCGCTGCGCAAAACTGTCGATTTACAAAGCTTAGTTTTAATTTGGCTGGGCTTAAAAAAGCAAGATTTGATTCTTGCGAGTTTGACGCAGTTTCGATGCTGCAAGCCGATTTGGATGAAAGCACCTTTTACAAATCAAGTCTTCATCAAGTTGACTTTACGGGTGCGATCATGATTCGTACCATGATTACACAGACTGATTTACGAACGGTTGTATTTAAGCAGACCAACATGACTCGCGTTTATTTCGTCGGGTCAAACCTTGCTGGACAGAGTTTTAAAGATTGTGAGTTAACGCTCAGTTTGTTTTATCAAGCAAACTTGATGGGTGCAGATTTCAGTCAGCAAAAACTGACGCAAACACAATTTTCAGAGGCAAAGCTGAATAATGCCAACTTTCAAAAAGTAGAAGGTCTGTATGTGGCCTTGATTGGTTGCGATTTGAGCGAAGCTAACTTTCAGCAGGCAAAGCTTGCTTGCTGCAACTTGTCGCAGGCAACTCTAGGGCGCTCGAATGTAAGTGGGGCTCACTTTCGGGAGTGTGTCTTGGTTGAGTTGGACGCGCGTCACGCAAGCTTTGCAGGTTCGCACTTTGAGCATTGCAATTTGTCTCATAGCAATACAAGTTACGGAGACTGGCGCGGTGCTCATTTATATCGGGCAAATTTGCACGGCATGATTCAAGTCGATACAGTTTGGGACGAGGTCAGCAATATTCTGCCAATAAAAACTGATGAGCAGTTGCTTCGTGCCGAGAATTGGGTTTCACCGGTCTAGCTAATTTTGTTAAATTTATTGAAGTTAAAACCTTGACTCGCAAATATGAAAAACGCAAATACTGTATTTCGCACACCAAATACCTCAGCCGATGTGGCCATGCCTGAAAGCTCTCAAATGGAGCCCCATATTGCTGCTGTAGTCGGACAAGTGGACGAGTGGTATTTTTTGCAAGGTATTGAGGGCTGTGAGCGAGCAAAGCAGGCGGTCAGTTGCGTGATTAAGGTTCAGGTTGACGACACCGTGCTTGTCTATTGTTCGGCGGATCGTTCTATTGCCTACATTGCCTGTGTGTTAGGGCGCGAACAGCGCGACGAGGGTGTGTTGACTTTACCCGGTGGTGTAGAACTGAGTTCAAAAGCCGGCAATTTAAATATTCACGCTAAAGTCATTGATCTCAAAGCGGGTGTTCAGGTGAGTGTGACCAGTCCCAAAATCGATGTGACAGCCTTTGAAAGTGAAATAAAAGTTCTTAAGGTGCAAGCTTGGTTCGATGTGCTCGAGGCACAGGCGGTTCATGCGAAGTTTGCGTTTCAAAACTTGACCACTGCGGTGGGCAGGCTGTTGCAACGCGTTCGAGAGAGTTTTCGTTGGGTCGACGAGGTCGACGAGACACGTGCGGGTCGTGTGAGGGTGAAGGTCGAGGGCGCCTACCAAGTTCAGTCTCGCCACGCTACGATTCACGCGACAGGGGTCGTGAAAATTGATGGTGAAAAAATCGATCTTGGTTGAGGGCGCTTAGCCTTAGATGTTTTTTCACTTAAGATAATTGAAGCGCTTAATACTTACAGGGATTTGTCGCTTATGTTTGCTTGTTCAATTGCTGCCGGTAGCACGTTTGCCTTTCCTAACGTATGCAAGACACCGATGCCACCCGCTCCGTCACCGGTTCCTATTCCGTACCCTAATATGGCGCAAATGGCGATGGGCAATCCACCCGTGGTAAAAATTTTGATAGGTGGTGCGCCAGCCCTCAACCAAGGTTCGAAAATACCCTTAAGTAACGGTGACGAGCCAGGTGTTGCGGGCGGGCTCGTTTCAGGTTCCAACATGCAAGAATGTAAATTTATCAAGGGTAGCTTAACGGTCTCTTTTGCGGGTAAAGGTGCGATTCGTAATTTAGATCCAGTGCAAGCCAACAAGGGTAATACGATTGGAATGATTCAAGTGCCGAGTCAATTTACAGTGAGTGTGGGCGGTTAGTTGACGAACCACATTCACCAGCTACCAATTGATTCCATGTTGACTCTCCAAATCGTTAACCAGCTGGCCGGTTGACCAGCGGGCATATCGCGAATCGAAGGTCTTGCCGTAATCTTTGTCTAAGATTACTCACCAGACTGGAGCGATGTTGAGCAAGCGATGGGTGTCGCTCAATCGTTATTCGTCATGCTCAGCATGACGGCATCGGTTAAGCTTGCGACAAACCATTTGTCACATCTAGTGAAATACGCATGAAACGCCTCGCTAAGGTTATCTCTCTGTTACGCCCGAGTGTCGTTAGACGCTCATCAGAAGAGCGCCTGGTCCATACGAAAATTAACGGTAAATCTTATGGCATCTCGTCTGATGATGACTACCTTGATCATGTTGAGGGTGAGTTCGAACCCGAAATGGTCTCGCTCTTTCAATTCTTGCTGCAACCAACCGACACGGTCTTGGATATCGGCGCAAATATTGGCTGTACCTCGCTATTGTTTGGTGACCTGGCTCGCAAGGTCTACAGTTTTGAGCCATCGCCTACAACGTACCGATGGCTTGTTCAAAACGTGCAAAGAGCCAAGCTGAACAATGTTGAACCTATCAATCTAGGTCTGGGTACAGACGCTGGTGCCTTTGAACTGACCTTCGCCCCAAATAACCGCTCTGGCGGTTTTGTATCCAACTTGACAAGCGCTTCTGAAGGGCATCAAGTTGAAACGATCACCATCGCAAAGGGTGATGACTTCATCAACGAGCGCCAGATCGTTAAAGTCGATTTTATTAAGATCGATGTCGAGGGTTTTGAGCAGAGTGTCATCGAAGGGCTTGCTTCGACCATCGCGCGCGATCAGCCGATTGTGGCGCTCGAGCTGAATCACTGGTGCCTAAATGCGTTTCAGCGAACCTCGGTACCAGATTTTTTTGATTTTCTTCGTAGCGTGTTTCCGTATTTGTATGCAGTCGACATGCGTTACGCGAGTAATCTGCGCGATCGCCTGCAACGAGAGCTGCTCCCTTTTCGTTACGACAAAAAAGACGCAAGAAATTTGCATGATCAAGATGCGGCCTACCACGTGATGTATCGGCACATCCTGCATGGTTCAAGTTACCCAACGTTGGTGGGGGCCTTCAAGCCAGCACAACTCAGTGCCCTGTCTTCAACGTTTGGCATACAGCTCGCCGGGCGCGAGGGCTAGTAGCCCTATCTAAACGCCATGTCCGTCAATCCTTCACACGCCTCATATCGGCCAGACATTGATGGCCTGCGCGCCATTGCGGTGTTATCCGTCGTGCTGTTTCATGGTTTTCCGCAGATTTTTAAAGGCGGTTTCATCGGCGTAGATATCTTTTTTGTGCTGTCGGGCTACTTGATTAGCCGAATTATTTTTGAACAATTAAATCAAGGTAGTTTCAATTTTCTAGATTTTTACGCTCGTCGCATTAAACGAATTTTCCCAGCCTTACTGATCGTCTTAGCTGCTGCCTACATAGCAGGGTGGTTCACGCTGCTTGCTGACGAATATGGGCAATTAGGTCAGCATATTGCTGCTGGCGCTGCATTCATCTCAAATTTTGTGTTGTGGGGCGAGGCGGGCTATTTCGATAATTCGGCTCATACCAAGCCTTTGCTACATTTGTGGAGCTTAGGCATTGAAGAGCAGTTCTACATTGTGTGGCCGTTGTTGTTATGGTTGGCGTCAAAGTTAAAATTTTCTCTCTTTGCGCTGACAGTGATCCTTGCAGGCCTGTCGTTTTATCTGAACATCACTGGCATCAAAAGTGACGCGGTGGCTACATTCTATTCACCCCAAACGCGTATTTGGGAGCTTCTGCTTGGCAGCAGCTTAGCGTGGTGCGCGCTTTATAAAAAAGACGGCTTAACCGACGTTGCAATGTTTTTTGGCAAATGGCGCAGAAGCCCACTCACTGTTGTTGACCAAGCACGTCTTCGCACACGTATGGCCAATGTTCTGTCTTGCATAGGTTTTATCGTCTTGATCTACGGCCTGATCCGAATTAACCGAGACCTCCAGTTTCCGGGTAAGTGGGCACTGATACCGGTGTTGGGCACCGCCTGTATTGTGGCCGCTGGGCCTCTTGCTTGGCTCAACACAAAGATATTGTCTAACAAAGTGTTGGTGTGGTTCGGCCTGATTAGTTACCCGCTGTATCTGTGGCACTGGCCGCTTCTTAGTTTCGCCTGGATAGTAGAGGCAAGCCCGCCTAGCGTTTTGGTCCGCTTAGGGTTAATCGTACTTTCGATTGCGCTGGCCTGGCTCACTTACCGGTTGATCGAGCGGCCGATTCGTTTTGGCAAGCAGGGTCGTCTAAAGGCATGCCTTCTCGTTGTGGTGATGCTCATACTCGGCGGGGTAGGCGTGGGTACGTTTTATGAAAGAGGTTTCCCGTTTCGTAAAAACGTACAGTTGGCCGATGCCTTGTACACCTCTGAAGCACACAATCTTGAAGCCAATTTGGTGGCGAGTTACCGCAATTACGCCGGAGACGAACCTAGCCACTCAAGCAAGCCCGTGGTCTTAATTGTCGGTGACTCGTACAACGTTAACTGGTCGGTTGGGCTCAGCACGTTGATCGATGTGAAGCAATACGACATTGTGTCAATCTCGTATCTCGGTTGCAAAGTGAGCGTTGCGGCTGAAAAAATCATCGCAATCGCCAGAGAACCGAAATTTGAACGCTACTGCCAACCCTTCGAAGTATTGATCAACGATCCAAGTGTGATCCGCAGGCTCGCGGCCGTGATGTTGGTCAGCTATCGGCCCTTTGAATATGACGTCAATCGATTTAGGTTTGACATACTTCGAGAGCTGAAGAAAAAAAATAGTCAGTTTGATATCTTTGTATTTGGTAATTATTTTCAACTTGATTCTGATAAGTATTCGAGTTGCGAAAAGTTGATGTACCGAACGGGTCGCAGAGCTGAGCTTTGTTTGCAACTGGCAGATTATCCAAAAAAACAAACAAGTCGAGAAAGCTTACCGTTTTATCCGCACGACCTTAAGTTTGCGTACGTCGACGTGATCGGCTTAACTTGCCATGAAGATAAAACCGAGTGTCCGACCGAAGCGAAAGGCGTACCTTTTATTAGCGACTCCCATCACTTGAATGCTACCTTCATCGCAAAACTCATGCACGATCTTCAGACCACGCAGTCGGCAAAGCTAGAAGACCTTGGTCTTCGCAAGTACTTGGTCAATCGGTCTGGCCCTTAACGATACGAAGCTGTTACCGCGCAAGGGTTTGATCTTGCGCAAACGTAGGCTTGAAATTTGATATTTTGGCACCAAATAATCAGTGAGCTCTTCGGCAACGCACTAAAAGCTTTTGTGGCGCTCTATACTCGAAGCACTGTTTACCTTGATGAGTAACATCATGAAAATCCCATGTCCTCACTGCAATAAGCTGAACCAACTCGCGATTGAGCGTCTGGCGAGCCAACCAATTTGTGGGGCGTGCAAAAAGGATTTATTGTCAGCCCCGCTCGAGGTTGATGAGCAATTGTTTGCAGAGTTAACTGAGCAGTCGCCGCTGCCAGTCATCGCCGACTTTTGGGCCTCGTGGTGCGGGCCGTGCAAGATGTTTGCGCCAACCTTTCAGGCTAGTGCGCTCAAGCATACTAATGAGGCTTTGCACGTCAAGATCAATACCGAAGAGAATCAAGCGCTGTCCCAGCGCTTGAGCATTCGGTCAATCCCGACGTTGGCCGCGTATTCAAAAGGCAAAGAGCTCAATCGGGTGAGTGGGGCGTTGCCGGCGCCTTCGCTTGAGCAGTTTGTGCAGCGTGCGATACAAGGGGCATAGTCCCTCAATCATTGCACGGAGTTGTTATTCGAAACAGCTCCATTGCATAAAAGCGGTTAAGCCTTGACGCTTAGCGAGAGCACCGCTCGCAGCGAGTTCGAGTTCCTCATCAGAGATCTCTGGTACAGGGATTTCATCTAGTTCAATGTTCATAGCAATACTCAGGTTGAGCGCTCGTGACAAGCAGGTGAAGCTACCTGATTGTCAGTCGTTCGCAAAGAATTAAGTGACAATCATATTTATTTATAAAGCTGTACCTTAATTTCAGTCAAGCAATATCTGTACCTTTTGCGCGCCATTGCGAGACTCTATCGATTTTGCTAACTCTGGCGACAAGTCATCAATCAGCGATGAATTGCCTATTCAGTGCGGCGTTGTTTAGTGATAAACAACGGTGAGCGTTTCTGCAACTAGCGCCGGCTTTGCAACGCCTTCAATCTCGACGATATTGCTATACGTCAACCGCGCACCGCCCTCGATTTCGTCATATTTTTCGAGGGTACGGTGTAAACGAATGCGTGCGCCGCACTGCACAGGGCTTACAAATCGAACCTTGTTTTGGCCATAATTGACACCACGCGAGCGCTGTTTAATCCGCACGATTTGACTCGCCAAGTAGGTGACGAGCGAAAGCGTGAGCATGCCATGAGCGATGGTCTTGCCATCCGGCATTTGTTGCTTTGCACGCTCGCGATCAATGTGAATCCAGTTATGGTCGCCAGACACCGCGGCAAAATCGTCGATCCGTTTTTGGTCTACGGTCAGCCAGTCACTGCTGCCCACTTTTTGACCTACATATTGCTTCATATCCGAAGGAAATTCGACTTCAAGCATGGTTGACTCCTGAGATCTCGTTGTTTGATTAACCGCACAAGCGGACTAGGCGCTCGCGGATGATGTGTTCGGCTTCTTGAACAATGCGTGCGACCAGTACCTCGCAACTGGGGATGTCGTGAATGAGGCCTTGCACTTGCCCGACCGTCCAGATGCCACCCTCGACATCGCCCCCTTCATAGACGCCTCGTCCTTTGACACCAGCCACCTTAGGACCAATTTCAGTGATGGTGGCGCCAGTCTTTTCCATCTCGATCACGCTCAGCGCCAAGGCGTTTTTGTAGACACGACTGCTATTTCGTAAGCTGCGCAAGATCAGACAAGTATCGTGTTCACCTTGGTCGACAATTGCTTGTTTGATGTTGTCATGAACGGGCGCTTCGATGGTGCACATAAAGCGCGTGCCCATGTTGATCGCCTCAGCCCCCAAGGCTAACGCTGCCGCTAAGCCGCGCCCATCGCCAAAGCCACCTGAGGCAATGACCGGGATCTTGAGTTTAGCGGCCGCAGCTGGGATCAGCACCAAGCCCGGAATATCCTCTTCGCCGACGTGCCCCGCACATTCAAAACCATCAATACTGACCGCATCCACGCCGATGTCTTGTGCCTTTAACGCATGCCGAACCGTGGTGCACTTATGAATGACTTTAATACCAGCATTTTTAAAGGCAGGCATATGTGCAGAAGGGTTGTTGCCGGCCGTTTCGACAATCGTTACCCCCGAATCAATGATGACGTCTCGGTAGGCCTCGTAAGGGATTGGTTTGAGCGAGGGTAAAAAAGTCAGATTCACGCCAAACGGTTTATCAGTCATGTCACGCAAACGATTGATTTCATCGTGAAGCGCTTCAGGCGTTGGTTGGGTGAGGGCGGTCAGTACTCCCAGAGCGCCAGCATTAGAGACTGCGGCGGTAAGCTCGGCACGCCCCACCCATTGCATGCCGCCTTGGATAATTGGATGGGTAATACCTAGCAGGCGTGTGATCGCGGTTTGCATTGTATTTGTCCTTTACGGGGTAACGCTCAACGTGTCATCATTTGAGTTGAACCGAGGTCGATAGGGTTGACAGCTAGGGCTGAGTCGCAGCGTGGCGCCGGTCAGTTTCTGGAGCGTATCAAAGTCGATATCGTCGGCGATGCGCTGAACGACGAAGCCTTGCGGGGTGACTTCGATTAAAGCGAAATTTGTATAAATTCTGGTGACACACTTGTGGCCAGTTAAGGGATACGTACAACGCTCGAGTAGCCTCGGTGCACCATCCTTTTGGCAATGTTCCATTAGCACCCAGACACTGGCAGCGCCCGCTGCAAGGTCCATCGCGCCGCCCACCCCTGGGGTTTCAGTTGACAAGCCTGTTGCCCAATTAGCGAGATCGCCATTTTCGGCAACTTGAAAGGCACCCAAGCAGGCGATATCGATATGCCCGCCACGAATCATTAAAAACGAATCGCTATGACTAAACACTGAGGCACCCTTTAAGAGGGTGAGGTGCGACTTACCAGCACCAACGACATCATCGTCCTCTTGCCCGGGCTCGGGCGCGGGCCCTAGCCCGAGTAGGCCTTGCTCACTCTGTAGCAACACCTCGCGCCCTGCGGGAATGCAATCTGCAATCATGGTGGGCAAACCAATACCGAGGTTGACGCAGTCACCCTCGGGGATATCTTCTGCAGCAACACGAGCAATATCTTGTCTAGTTAACCCTTTCATTTTTTTCTGGATGCCCTAGCAGTAAAAATCAAGAGAGATTTCATTTTTTAATCTAAATGACTGAATGATCGATGCGTCTAGCGCCGCGTGCTTTCAATGACTCGATCAATGAATACACCTGGCGTGATGATGTGTTCAGGATCGAGCTCACCCAATTCGACAAACTCGTTGACTTGCGCAATGACCAGCTTTGCTGCACCAGCCATTACGGGGTTATTGACGCGTGCACCGCGGTGATAAACCAAGTTACCCCAGCGATCACCTTTTTTTGCTTTAATTAAGGCCGCATCTCCAACTAAGGGCTTTTCAAAAACGTATTCTCGCCCATCGATCAGGCGTGTTTCTTTGCCACGCGCTAAGTCAGTACCCGCAGCGGTACGCGTAAAAAACCCACCGATGCCAGCAGCACCTGCACGAATACGCTCAGCCAAAGTACCCTGAGGTACCAGTTCAAGTTCGATCTTGCCGGCAAAGTAAAGCTCGTCAAAGATCGTTCGGCCAAGTAAGCCTCTTGGAAACGAACACACGCATTTTCGGATCCGATTGGCTCGCATCAAGTCGGCGACGATGTCGTTGCCCATGGTGGTGTTATTGGCAACTAAGGTTAGATTTTTTGCCCCAAGTTCAAGAACACCCGCTAACAATTCGGTAGGCTGACCCGATGTACCAAAACCGCCGACCAGCAGAACATCGCCATCCTTTATGCCTTCTAATGCTTGTACCATTGAGTCAACACGCTTGTTAATCATGGCTAATCCAGATCGTTACCGCGCATATCTGCATTGCGCCGTGCTCGACGAGCCAAGTCCAACATGACGGTACCGATTGCATTTGGGTTGTCGATCGGTTCAGCTTGAGGTCCACGATGCCAGCCTTCCATCGCTGCAAGAAAGCCACCGCCTAATTCAAACACCCGCGCGGTGACTTCGGAGCTCTCGGCGCTGGCTAACCAGGTGGCGGCCGCGGCGATCCAGCGCGGGTGCCGCAATGCAATTTCTTCGGGCGTGCGCTCGCGTAAGCTTTCGGTCATGCGTGTCTGTGCATGCGGGCTGATGGCATTCACCGTGATCCCATAGCGCTTTAATTCACGGGCGGTAATGATCGTGAAGGCAGCGATCCCTGCTTTGGCAGCACCGTAATTGCTTTGCCCAATGTTACCGAGCAGGCCCGAAAAGGACGTGGTGTTGATGAGTCTGGCATTCACAGGTTCGCCGGTGAGTTTTTGTTGAGCTCTCCAGTACACCGCGGCATGGTGGCAAGGTGCGAAGGTGCCTTTTAAATGAACCTTGATGACGGCATCCCATTCGCTTTCTTCCATGTTGACAAGCATGCGATCGCGAAGAATGCCCGCATTGTTAATCACGACGTCAAGCTTGCCAAAGTGCTCGACCGTGCTGTGGACCATATGCTCGGCCTCTTTCCATTCAGAGACGTCATCACAGTTTGCGATGGCCTCGCCACCGGCAGCTTTGATTTCGTCCACGACTTGTTGCGCGGCTGAGGTGTCTCGCCCTAGCCCTTCTTTGGATACACCAAGATCATTGACAACGACTTTGGCGCCACAGGCAGCCAATTGCAAGGCGTATTCACGCCCGATTCCACGTGCAGCGCCGGTAACGATTGCGACGCGTCCTTCACATAAGCGGCTCATGATTGGCTAGGCTCCTTGAAAAATGAATAAGAATAATGAATGGTGAACTGGATAGACATCAGGATAATTGGTGGTGGGCAGAATCGTAGATTGAATAGTGATTAGGTTCGTGATGAAAAGAGCGAGTAGGATGGTCGTGAGAACAAGGACAGTGGGCTAGCGTTCAAATCTTGGTGGACGTTTTTCAATAAACGCTTGCGCGGCCTCTTTGTGATCGGCGGTAAGCGTGGCGGTCACATGATTAATGGCCTCTTGATTTAGCGTTTGATCTAAGGTGTTTTGCAAGGCTTGATTTAAATTATCTTTCATAAGTGCCAGGGCTTGTCGAGGGCCGTTAGCAAGTTTTTGGGCAATGGCTGTGACCTCCGGTTCAAGGCGGTCGTGCGAAAACAAGGCGGTCAGCATCCCTAAATCTTGCGCTTGCTGTGCGCCGAGTGTGGGCGATAGCAGATACAGCTCGCGAGCCTTCGCAAAACCGACGATACGCGGTAAAAAATAATGTCCGCCAAAGTCGCCAGGCAAGCCGACGTTGATGAAAGCCGTTTTGAATTTTGCCGAATCATCTGCATAACGAAAATCGCAGGCCAACGCTAAAGACAGCCCAGCACCTGCAGCGGGGCCACGAATCATCGCAATGGTCGGAACAGGCAGTGTATGCAGTAATTCCGTGATTACATTGCGCTGCCTCAAGCGCGCGACTTTCTGCTCAAACGACAGAATCTCAATCGGTGCGTTGGCCATGCGTGCCACATCGCCACCTGCACAAAACGCATCGCCTGCGCCAGTCAGCACAATTGCACCGATCTGCCGATTGTCTTTGGCCTCAAGCAGGGCTTGTGCGAGCTGGTCGTACAGTTCTGGGCTGAGCGCATTGAGACGCTCTGGCCGATTCATGACAAGCGTCATGACGCCCTCGTGCACCGACCTGAGTAACGGTGATGACTGCTCTGGCATATTGTCTCCGAGTGGTATCTAGATACCTTTTGCAATAGCTTAGAGCAAAAAATCCTTTTCGGTGAAAAAACAAAAACCACTGCCTAAAGGCGTGATTTGAATGGTATAAAACTAAGATGAGGTTCACAGCCGACTAGCTCTAATATTTGGTTTAAACCAAAAGCTTCACAGGGACAACACAATGAGTATCAAAGGCAAGGCCTATATCGCTGGGATTTTTGAGCATCCGGCCCGCAAAATCGCAAATATGTCGTTAGCACAGCTGCACGCTGAGTGTGCCAAGGGTGCGCTTGAAGACGCTGGCTTGACCATTCATGACGTCGATGGCTACTACTGCTCGACCGATGCGCCGGGTAGCTTAGGTGGCATCAATATGATTGATTACATGGGGTTGACGGTAAAGCACTCTGACTCGACCAACACCGGAGGCTCGTCTTACTTGTACTTGGTCGCCCACGCGGCTGAGGCGATTGCGGCGGGCAAGTGCAGCGTTGCCTTGATCACCTGTGCAGGTTTTGGGAGCCCTGGCACAATCGTGCGTGCTCTGGACACTGCAATCCCAGATACCCCGTTTGAAATGCCCTACGGGCCTGTCACGGTAAATTTATACGCACTTGCTGCAATGCGGCATATGTATGAGTTTGGCACCACTAGCGAACAATTGGCGTGGGTCAAGGTCTCTGCTTCGCATCATGCGCAACATAATCCCAACGCGTACTTAAAGAAAGTGGTCACCGTTGAGGACGTTGTGAACTCCCCCTTGATTGCAGACCCACTGCATCGCATGGATTGCTGTGTGGTGACGGATGGCGGTGGTGCAGTGATTGTGGTGAGCCCCGAGATTGCTAAAACCTTAAAGCGCCCAGCGGTGAAGTTGATTGGGGCGGGCGAGTCACCCAAGGGTCAAATGGGCGGCAAAATTGATATTACCTACAGCGGTGCCGTACGCTCGGGGCCCATCGCCTTCGCCGAAGCAGGCGTGAAGCCTAGCGATATTAAGTACGCCTCAATTTACGATAGCTTTACGATCACCGTAGTCATGACGCTCGAGGATCTTGGCTTTTGTAAAAAGGGCGAAGGCGGCAAGTTTGTGATGGATGGCAACTTGATTTCTGGCGTCGGCAAATTGCCCTTTAACACCGACGGCGGTGGGATGTGTAACAACCATCCGGTGAACCGTGGTGGCATCACCAAAATTATCGAGGCTGTGCGCCAATTGCGCGGCGAAGCCCACCCCTTAGTGCAAGTCAAAAACTGCGACATCGCGTTGGCGCACGGAACCGGCGGTTCGCTGAGTACCCGTCACGGCAGTGCCACACTGATTATGGAAAGAGAGTAACGCCATGACCACACCCTATCAAGACAGAAAAATCCCTGCCCCGAAGTTGAACTATGGCGATGAGCCTTATTTTGATGCGGCCACACAAGGCAAGTTGATGCTGAAGTATTGCAATGACTGCAAACAATATCATCATTATCCGCGTGCGCTATGCCCATTTTGCTTTAGCGACAAAACTGAATTCAAAGAAGTGAAAGGGAGCGGCACCGTCTATAGCTATAGCGTCACGCGCACCTCGGGCCCTGTGCCCTACGCCATTGCCTATGTCACGCTCGATGAAGGTATTACGATGCTCACCAACATCGTCGATTGCGATTTAGATACGATTCGCTGCGGACAAAAGGTTGCGGTGACCTTCAAGCCGAGCGAGGATGGCCCTGCGATCCCAATGTTTAAATTGGTTTGAAGGTAAAGGATAAAAAATGAGCGATGCGCTTTTCACCTATTGGGTCGGCATGGATATCCCCACCGACACGAGCGCTGCCGATGTTGCGGCGTTTAATGATTTTTACTCGAATGTGCATAAGCCTGAAGTGTTGGCTGGCAACCCCGGCTTTTTGCGTGGGCGGCGTTACGAGCTTGCGCAAGACGACACGCGCGGTGCGCGTGGGCCACGCTTTATTGCCGCTTACGATATTGA
Source organism: Bordetella parapertussis (assembly GCA_945874505.1). GTDB lineage: Bacteria > Pseudomonadota > Gammaproteobacteria > Burkholderiales > Burkholderiaceae_B > Zwartia > Zwartia parapertussis_J. The sequence continues at coordinate 16,383 of CAMCII010000011.1, forward strand.
AAGTAAAGAGGCGGCACAGCTGTACATCACTCGCAATGATGGGCCAGCAAGCGGGCGGCCCGTCTATAGCGATGGCCCTGCAGCTTGGCAAAAGCGCAGCACTAAGTGGCGTTTGATGTGGCAGCATGTGTTGAACAACCCCGCTGACGCTCAAGTATCTGCTTCGCCTTACATGTATTTAGTCGGAATGAACGAAGCCGCAGGCTCGGGTGAGGCTGAGCTGACACAATTTAATGAGTTTTACAACACGATTCACGTGCCTGAAGTGTTAGCGGGGTATGGATTTGTCAGTGGTGCGCGCTATAAAAATATGCGTACCTTTCTTCACCCCGAGCCCGGCGCACCAAACTTTTTGGCGATGTACGGCATTAAAGATGAGACAGCGGCCCATTCGTTCATGAAAGATAGATTAAGCGCTGATCCTGGTGGCAATTCTTTTTCGGATGGACCACCGCCATGGCAAAAGCGCGATACGAAGTGGCGTTTGACGTATCGTTTAGTGGGTTGACGCTGTCCGTGTGACGCTTGATTTTCTGTGTAACAGAAAGCGCGGCGTCGGGTCGGGCTTGCAGCGAAGATAAAAATGCTACTGGCAGAGAAAATCAGCATGCGACCGACAGCAGTTTAATTTTTTAGCAAGTCATCAGAACTCAAAGGCATCAACATGATCTACTCTCGTCACGTCGGCGACGCAAAAATTTATAACGTGATTGAATATAGTGGCCCGACGCACGCGGCTGATTTTGTGTTTCCTGAACTAGATGTGCGCGAGATCGTGCCGCACCTCTCGTGGCTCGCTCCGCATCACTACAACATCAACCTACAGCGCTTTATCGTTGCCATGCAGTTGTGGGTGATGCACATGGGCGATAACGTGATCGTGATTGACTTGGGGGTTGGCAATCATAAAAAACGCGGGTCAGAGCGGATGAACATGCTCAATACCTTGACGCCACTTTGGCTTGACGCGGCGGGCGCGAGTGCAAAATCAGTGACGCACGTGATTGTCACGCACTTTCATCCCGACCACGTTGGTTGGGGCACCCGAATGGTGGATGGTCGTTGGGAGCCAATGTTTCCGAATGCTCGCCACTTGATGCCGCGGGTTGATTTTGAAGCCGCACATGCGGCATACAAAAATGGCGATAAAGGTGTGATCAGTGGCTCGTTTGAAGATAGCGTATTGCCGCTCTATGAGTTAGGGTTAATTGACCTGATAGACGATGGTGATGTCGTGGCCGGTTGCTTAAAAGCTGAAGCCATGCCGGGTCACACGCCCGGTTCGTTGCACTTTCGGCTGCAGTCAAAAGGCCAAGAAGCAATCTTTGCCGGGGATGTGATGCATAGCCCACTGCAGATTGCGATGCCGCATATCAACACCTGGATTGATGCCCACGCCGAACAGGCGCGAGCCTCACGTGCCTTGTTTTTGAAGCGCGCTGCTGAACGCAACGCTATGATTTTTCCGGTGCACTTTGGCTGGCCACATTGCGGCTATGTGCGTGGCGACAGTACCAAAGGCTATCGCTTTGACCCGGTCGAACCTGAAGCACGTGGCGAATAACTCAGAAGTCGGGGTAGCGGGCGCCGGTATTCGTTCGTGCCGGCTTGCAACGCGCCGACTCGAGAGCTGTTGTAGGTAATTGTTGAAGGCACGGAGTTGTATCAGTTGCGGTAAAAAAATCGTCGGTTGAGAGAGACTGTAGCTATCTCAAACGCGCCGACTAGAAAACTTGAAAAAGGGATAACAATGAAAAAAATCTTACTAGCGGTTATTTGTGCGATGACATTTGCGCCGTTGTTCGCGGCTGCCCAGACCTATCCCGATAAGCCGGTCAAAATGATTGTGCCTTATCCCGCAGGCGGCCCCGCAGACCAGATTGCACGCGAACTGGCAAACGGGTTATCACAGGCATTGGGGCAGACCTTTGTGATCGAAACCAAAGGCGGCGGCAGTGGATCGATTGGCACGGGCTATGTTGCCAAAGCGGCCCCGGATGGCTACACGCTGTTGGCTAGCGCCGGTGCACCTCACACAGCGGTGCCTGTCTTTAGCTCAAATCCGCCATACGACGGCATTAAAGAATTTTCGCCGATTTTGATGCTGATTGATGTACCAAATGTGATGGTGATTGGTCCTCACATTAAAGCGACCAACGTCAAAGAGTTCATCGAGTTAGCCAAAACTAAAGTCATGACCTATGGCTCGAGCGGTACGGGGAGCTCAACCCACCTCGCAGGCGAGATTTTTCAAATTGAAGCAAAGGTCAAAATGACCCACGTGCCTTATAAAGGGGCAACGCCCGTGGTCAACGATATGTTGGGCGGCCATGTTGACGTCTCTTTCTTAAATTTATCGGCGATGCTGCCGCATATTAAGTCGGGTAAGCTTCGCGCGATTGGCCTGTCTTCTAATACGCGTGCCAAGGCGTTGCCTGAGGTGCCGACCTTGGCTGAGCAAGGCGTGCCCAACAACACCGGCTCATGGTATGGTTTGCTGGCCCCCGCTGGCACGCCTGATCACGTTGTGCGTGTGTTGTACGATGCGAGCGTAAAGTATTTTTCACGGCCTGAAGTGCGTGCCCGCGTCGAGGCCTCAGGTTCAGAGCTTAAAATGCTCAATTCGCAACAGTTTTTGGCCGCGATGATTGAAGAAAAACGTCAACTGGCCGAGCTCAATAAGATTTTGAATATTAAGATGGATTAAGTCGTTTCGCTTAATTCGGGTATGTGAACTCATTAACAAAGGATCAGTATGGATAAGGTAGTTGCCTCAGCCGCACAGGCAATCGCAGATATTCAAGCGGGCGCGAGTGTCGCGATCGCTGGGTTTGGTTTGGCGCATCGTTTTCCAAACAATTTGATCTTTGCTTTGCGAGACAAAGGCACAACAGACTTGACCTTGGTTTGTAACTCACTGGGCGCCGCTGGTGAAAAAGGTCAACTGTTAGTTGAAAACAATCAGGTTAAAAAACTGGTTGCTGCGTTCTCAATCAGGGCCGGCATGCAGACAGAAGGCGAAAAAAGAATCGCAGCGGGTACGCTTGATGTCGAACTCGTACCGCAAGGTATTTTGGTTGAACGTTGCCGCGCCGGGGGCGCTGGCATCCCAGCTTTTTACTCGCCAACCGGAGTCGATACCGATCTGGCTGAGGGTAAAGACGTTCGTTATTTCAATGGCAAGCCGCACGTGCTTGAGCATGCCATTCAGGTTGACTATGCCTTTTTAAGTGCCTACCGCGCCGATCGTGCAGGTAATGTGCAGTTTCGTGGCGGTAGCGCTAACTTCAACTCAGCGTTTGCCAAGGCGGCCAAGATTGCGATTGTTGAGGTTGAAGAAATTGTTGAAGTCGGCGAGTTGTCCCCTGAGTTAATCGATTTACCTGGCATCTTTATTTCGCGCGTGCTCAAGATCACCGACATGATTGATGTCAAGACCTTGACCCGTGCTGAAAAACGGCCAGCGGATAGCGCGCGCACTTACAACGGCAAGCAAGCGCTCACTCGCAACGGTATTGCAAAAAATGCAGCGAAGATTGTCAAAGATAATACGTATGTGAATCTAGGCGTTGGTATCCCCACTCAAGTCTCGAACTTTCTGGGTGGTCGCGGCGTATGGTTGCACGCTGAAAACGGTGTGCTGGGTTACGGCGGCATTGTGTCAGGTGACGCAGTCGACCCCGATGTCTTTAACGCGGGTGGTCAATTTGTTGAGGCAGTGCCCGGCACGTCATTCTTTGAAAGTGTGATGTCCTTTGAAATGGCCCGTGGTGGCCATATCGATACCGTCATTCTGGGCGCCTACGAGGTCGATCAAGACGGTAACGTTGCGAACTGGAGCATAACCGATGCTCGCCGCGGCGGTATTGGTGGCGCTATGGATTTGATCTCTGGTGAAGTCGAACTCATCATCGTGATGGAACATGCCGACAGCAAGGGCAGAACCAAATTACCGCGTCGTTGCAAATACCCACTGACGGGGCGCGAATGCGTGGATTGGTTAGTGACTGATTTGGCGGTATTGCATTGGGTGAACGATCGCTTTGTGCTTGAGGCGATTGCCCCGGGATTTACACCTGAAGAGGTTAAAGCGCTAGGCGAGATTGACTTCGCTGTGTCACCAGATCTTAAGGTGATGGAGCCAAGTTAATTCACAGAAGATACTCATGAAACTACCACTTGAAGGCCTCAAAATCCTAGACCTCAGCCATGCTTTGGCGGGGCCTTTTTGTTCAACGATGCTGGCCGACTATGGCGCACAAGTCATCAAGATTGAGCCACCAGGCAAAGGTGATATCGCTCGTGCGTGGGGCACCAAGTTACCTGGTGGTGAAACCGATTATTTTGTTGGGCTTCATCGCAATAAACAAGGTATCGTGCTCGACTTAAAAAACGCCGAAGGCAAAGAGACCTTTTT
>CAMCII010000012.1 GCA_945874505.1 Bordetella parapertussis
TATTGATGATGAAACGGCCAAGGTCACTTCGCTTATCGGCTACTACAGGCCAGAACTCACCCGAAAGAGCAGTGCAAACGACTGGATTGTATCGTGCGGGAATCTAAGCGAAAGCGACCTGAAAGGTGAAACAATCTTACAATCGTTACAATCCCGAGGGTTTAGCTCATCGCCAACCGCTATCTATATGCCCAGATCAGACCCGTCATTAAGGCCGTCATGAAAAAAATAGTCATTATTGGTGCTGGCCCTGCAGGGCTCACGGCTGCAATCGAGCTTCAGGCGGCCGGGATTCGGGACATTACGATTCTTGAGGCTGGTCATCAGGTCGGCGGGATCTCAAAGACAGTTGAATATCACGGTAATCGTATCGATATCGGTGGACATCGGTTTTTTTCGAAATCTGACTGGGTGATGAATTGGTGGGCCAATATGTTGCCCCTCGTGCAAGATCACGATACCTCGACCCTGAACCTGCGCTATCGCGGTCAAACACGAGAGTTACTACCCACCAGCGCGGGCGAGTTAAATTCAGATGACGTCATGCTGGTGCGTAATCGGTTGTCGCGTATTTACTTTAATCGGCAGTTTTTTGAATACCCGCTGAAATTAAATCTAACTACCCTACGTAAGCTTGGGTTAGTTAAAACCATCAAATTTGGTTTTAGCTATGTTTACTCGCGTCTGAATCCGATCAAGCCCGAAAAGTCGCTGCAAGACTTTTTAACGAATCGTTTTGGGCGTTTGCTTTACCTGCAGTTCTTTAAAGAGTACACAGAGAAGGTCTGGGGCGTTTCATGTGCCGAGATTAGTGCCGAGTGGGGCGCACAACGTATCAAAAGCCTATCCATTAGCAAAGCCTTATGGCATGCCCTAAAAGCAGCGCTTGGCATAGGCAATAGCAAAGCGGCTCAGACCTCGTTGATCGAACACTTTGTGTACCCTAAGTTTGGCCCGGGTCAGATGTGGGAGACTGTCGCCAAGAAATTTGTGGCCAATGGCGGTACCCTGAAAATGAATTGCGCGGTAAACAGGCTTGAGATATCAGAGCACACTGTCGATTCAGTTCATTTTACTGATGAGCAGGGCACAGGCCACGCGTTAGATTGCACGCATGTGATTTCGACCATGCCAATCAAAGACCTGATTGCGGCCTCAGCAGCGCGGTGGACTCCTGAACTGGTAATGACCGCGCAGAATCTTGCCTACCGTGACTTTATGACTGTCGGCCTTTTGTATGACGCCAAAGATCTGCCGCACCAACTGCAAGACAATTGGATTTATATCCAAGAGCCTGGCGTTCAGGTAGGACGCGTACAGGTGTTCAATAACTGGAGCCCCTATATGGTGGCGGATCCAGATAAAGTCTGGCTGGGCCTCGAGTTTTTTTGTCAAGATACAGACTCACTTTGGAATCTGTCAGACGAAGATATGAAGGCTCTTGCCCAAAAAGAGATGGTGCAAATCGGCTTGGTGTCTGCGCCTCAAGCACTGGATGCCGTAGTGATTCGGGTGCCCAAAGCCTACCCCGGATATTTTGGCGAAGCCTACAAGAACTTTGAACAACTCAGAACTGCGCTTGATTCGATCGACAATCTATTTTTGATCGGGCGCAATGGCATGCATCGTTATAACAATCAAGACCATTCAATGTTAACGGCCAAAGAAGCTGCAGCCCAAATCGATTCAGGCAAGGTAGATAAAAAGCGGATTTGGGACGTGAATATTGGTGACGATTATCACGAAGAGGTACAGAAGTAGTATTTTGGAGGTTGGTGGTTGGTTTAGCTGACGCGCGTGCGCGGCTGCGACGGTTGGTGTGTATCAAGAGGTTTTAGGGCGGTAAAGTTTGGCTACCGCGCGACTCGACAAGTGCTTTTAGTCGCAAAGTGTCGTCGATCGCTTGCTGAGCGACTTTTTTACTGAATGTCTGCTCGAGCTCATAGTCTGCTGCTGCCCGCACGCGCTTCAAGTCTCTTGCGATGGCGGCGACTTTCTTTGAGACGGCATACTTAGGGTCTGTTTTGCTAATCGTTGGGCTCTCTAACTGTTGGTACAAAGTTTCATGAACACCCGCCGATCGGCCCGTTAAGGCGCCTGGCTGACTTAGACTACGGTGAAAATCTTTCGCTAAATGAAAGGCGGCGTAATACGATCTGCCGATTGAGCAGCGCACCGTAGCCTCATCGACTGCCGTACCGATCAGACTTTGGGATAGGTCTAGCAAATTTTTAGGGGTAACACTCATCAGCACAACGTCCCTAAAAAACTAAAGCCGATACATCTTGGCATTTTGTCGAAACGTCTGACGAAGCGATCAACGTATTCAAAGGTCATCTCTGAGGCTGTATCCGTAGCAACGGGCACTAACCAGCGGATCGAAATCGAATCGTCGTCATAGGGGTCTTCGCAAATTCGATAGCTGCTTGGGCACGGCGCAGAACGCATGAGGTGGCGTGCACGCAAAATTTCGCCTGCGTCGTCGAGCATTTGACCAACCATTTGATCGGTAACGTCATCCTCTTGCAAAATCTTTTGAATCCGTTTGGCGTCTTCAATGTGCTCGGCTGACAGATCAGCAATTTTCATTTGCTGAGCCGCTGCATAAAAGTCGTTTAGTGGTGTAATCGCCATCGACAAAAAACCAAGACTCTCGATGCACGTCAGCCCGCCTAGCTCGGGGCGAGCTATTTTTGTAAACTCTTTTTGTGCTTCGGAGATGTACCCTAGATTAATCAATGCTCCGCAGTAAGTGGCAGCAGTGCGTGGCGAACGATCGAGCTTAGCGGCGCAAGAAAAGTTATGTCGCATTTCAGCTTCGTTTCCGCAAAGGTGATGGATGGCACCCAGGGTAATAAAACGCTCAATCGCCTGATACGCATCACCCGTGATTTTTTGCGCTTCACAAATTAAACGACGCACTTCAAAGCTAGTTGAGTCAAGATACGGCCCACCAGCTTTGACGCGCGCGTTAACTTGAGAAAGAAGTTGTGAGCACTGGGTTTGGGGTTGAGTCGACATAGGGTGTGGATGCTGAACGCGAGTCACCATTGCGGCGGGGAGACGCAGTGAAACATATTCGGCTAAGGACTTCAATGGCGTGAGGAGGCAGAGCGCTAACTTTTACACTTTGTTACTAATCTGCAGCAGCATCGACTTGTTCTAACTGTCTTTGTTTGTGAAACGCCATCAACGGTATACCCAATAATTCTGCTGCCTTGGCATCGGTGATGTATCTTTCGCCCAAGGCTCGGTACACCAAGTGCTGAAACAAATGCGAGGCCTCTTGGGCGATCTGTTGACCTGGCTCTTGTTTACGCCAACCCTTTGCGGTAAACGTTTTGAGCATTGCAAGATAGGTGGCATCTGAAATGATTTCGCATTGTTTGGCGCGACAAAGCCAGGCCAGCATCGACAAGCCAAATTCGTGTTTCAGGGCATAGATCTCTTGCCATTCGATTTCATGGCGACGCGTGCCTAACAAGGTCAGCACAGTCTCGCGAGGTGCAAGAAATGCTCCGGCAAAGCGGTCACAAGCTTTTTCTTGATTGAGGGAAGCATCAAGGCGGCCAGCAAATACAAGATGGGCAAGCTCGTGTGCCAAGGTAAAGCGCTGTCGGTCGCCTGGCCATTTGGTCGAGATCGCAATGATCGGATACGCGTGGCCGTCAGTTGTTTGCGCCGTTGCCGTTAAACCTGAAAAGCCGACATGTTCTTCATCAACCAGAATGACGAGCACGCCTTTGCTTTCAAGGATAGCGGTGAGATCCAGGATTGGCTGCATACCCAGACGCCAGGCAGAACGCAATTGCGTAGCCACGGCCTCTATTTGGTCAAAATCTGTGATGTGGCGAGGCAGGCCAGCAACGAGTTTAAACACGGGCAAGGGCGATTGTGCGTAAGAGGCCAACAGCTCAGCTCGCTTTTCGACTTGATTCAATACTTTAATCACGAGCGCCTGTTGTGCGGCCTGGCCAAAACTCGAGTGTTTACGAAACTGAGGTTGTTGGAGGCTAATTTGGCTTGTTCGAAAAAAATACTCTGTTCGAATGCCACACGCCTGCGCAAGCTTAAGCAACTGCGCTGACGAAGGGATGAGCAAGCCCTTTTCAAACTTTTGAACGGCTGTGTGCGTGACGCCAATGGCCGCGCCCAGGGCCGCGAGTGTTAAGCCAGCGGCAAGTCGGGCTTGATAAATGCGCTGACCAACATTGGTGTTGCTAGACAAAAGGGCTCTCGCAATTGGTTTAAAAGTTTGTTAATTTTAACATTTTTTTAAACCAACTCGACTTAGGTCATGCATCAAGCCGGAGTAAGTCGGCTGCCGTTCGTACAGGCTGTGGCCGAGGCGCGCTGCAGGCTTGGGCTGAGTTAAGTTCAAATACGAGACTGATCTGGCGCGGCCAACAACTCACCATAAGCCGCCATATATTTCTGCGCCATGGTCTCGGCCTTGAAGGTCTCTTGATACCTGACCAACGCCTGCTGCCCCCACACCTGCACCTGCTCTGGCTGTTGCCAAAACGTGTCCAAAGCATGCCCAAAACTTTGCGCATCAGAAGGCGGCACCACCAAGCCTGTGACGCCATCAAGGTTGACGTAACTGGTGCCGGTGCCGATCTCGCAGGTAATCATCGGCGTGCCCTGCTGGGCGGCTTCGGCCAAGACGATGCCAAAGGCTTCTGAAGGCATATGTGATGGGAAAACAAACCCATAGGCGGCGCGCATCAGGCTGCGTTTTTCGTCGTTAGTGACTTCAGGCACAAAGTGCAGGTTGATTAAGCCTAGCTGCTTAGCCTGTGCAACCAAAGCGTCGTGCTGATCGCCGCGCCCGACGATCACGGTGGGGTAGTCGCGGCCTTTTAAGGCCTCAAGTAAAACGTGTAAGCCTTTGTAATAGCGCAACGCCCCCAAAAACAAAAAGAACCGTGGGCCAAACTGAGTGCGCCAGGCTTGTACTTCGGGGTCGGTTTCGGCGTGCGCCTCAAAGTGCTGGATGCCGTAGGTGATGAGGCGAACCTTGTCTTTGTGCTTTTGCAGCACAGGGCTCGATTGCATTATGCCGGGCGAGGCAGCGTAGATCTTGCTCATCTTGCCCAGATAAAAATCACGCAGCGGGGCGTAAAGCTTATTGAGCTGCACCTGGTTGACCACATCAGAGTGGTAGCTGATCAGGCTAGGCTTTTTAATGCCCGACAGCACGTAGCAAAGGTCGGCATACGGCCACGGAAAATGCATGTGCAAGACATCGGCCCAGGCGGCTTCTTTTTTGAAGTTTGCCAACAAACTGACTGAAAACCCTGTCGAGGCCACGTACAAATCGCGCTTATAACGTACGATTTGATATCCTTCAGGTGACATATCTGTGCGAGGCTTACCGGGAGTAAGCACTAACACCTTATTTTCAACACCTAGCGGTGTGGTGTGGCTGGCGATGGTGTGCACCACCTGCTCGATGCCACCATAGGTATCCGGAAAAAACGTCTTTAAGACGTGCAGCACCCGCATTTAGCGACGCCGTTTCTTTTGTAAAACCATCCACTTTGGCATTCTGAACAGCACCAGAGTGCGGTACAAAATCACGTAACTGGTGGCAAACAAGATGGTACAAATGATGAGCGGGATCTCGTGTTGCCAAAACAATACGGCCGGAATAATCGCCAGTGAGGACAGCACCCACAGGTAGGGCGAGGTCATGGCGTTGCGTTCGGTGATGAGGTGAGCCTCGGTTGAGCCAACCGCCCAGCGCACCAAACGCTTATAAACCAGCATGTGTAAATGCACGCCATCTGGGGCACCCGGCGATTTGCCGCGTACGAATTTTTTACGGTAGATTGAAAACAGGGTCTCAAAGACGGGATAAATGCACAGCAACAACGGAAACCAGGCCGAGACCTGTGGGTGGCGCGCCAGCATCACGACCGACAAGGTACCGATCATGAAGCCAATAAAGTACGCCCCGCCATCTCCTAAAAAGATCAGGCCGCGGGGATAGTTCCAGATCAAAAATCCAGCAATCGCACCCAACATACCCACCGCGGCGACCAAAATCAGGCGATCGCCGAGGTAAAAGGCAACGTAGCCTAAACCGGCCAAAATCATGCCAGATACGACTGCGGCTAGGCCGTTATAGCCGTCGATGATATTGATGGCATTGGCGGCACCGGCGATGGTGAACGAGGTAAACACCATTGAGACGGCGGCGATTTTTAACAGCGAATCAAAGCCGATCACGTCAATGCGGGTGACTGCAGCCCCAAACCACCAGTACACCAAGAAGCCACTCACTAGCGCGAGCAACAACCTGACCAAGACGCGAGCGTTTCTGAACAGGTCTTCACATAACCCACCCAAAAACACCGGCATGGCGCAGGCAAACAACACCAGCAAATCACGCAAAATCTCAGGGTCGCGCTCGTAGGCAATGGCGCAAACAGGGATCATGCCTAATAAAATCGAGATACCGCCCACGCGTGGGACAGGATTGGCGTGATACTTTTGCACCCCAGTCGTGTCAGAATCGACCCCAAAGCGAGGGCGCAAACGGGCGTGTCTCACTAGAAACAGTGAGATTACAAGCGACACCAAGAAAGCGCTTAAAACATAGGCCATACGGGGCCAGACCTTTAACTTTTAGTTATTGGGGGGATTTTACCCCTTGGTGTGGATCAGGGCGCCTGGGACAAACGGGAACCCTTTAATTGAATAACTTTGGCAATATTATGAGCAAAAAACCTTTTGAAATCTCACGCGGCCAGAATGGCAGCCCTTCCAAGACCGTTACCTTAAATAAACCAGCCCCGACTAATCGAAACAATTGGCATTTGAGCGCAATAGCGATCGCGAAGGCGGGCGAGGATCAGCTTGTTATGGGTGAGTTTGCCAACGAGGCTGATCACAGGCTAGTTTGGTAAAAAAGAGCGCGCCATTATGAATGTGTCCATCGCGTGGGCTAACTCAGCTTTTTAACCCTCAACGCCTCGCCGGTGTAATCATTCGCAATGACATCGGGATCTTGATCATATTGGTTTTTTTTCTCGACCCACTCTTGATAGACATCTTCGAGGCTTAGCGCTTTGATGATTCGGCCTAGGCGTTTTTTGTTCAGTTCGGCAAACTCAAGATCATAGGGCGGGCGTTTTAGCCAACTACGCGGTGAGCGGGCAAGATACAGCCAATCGGCGAAGGCCTTCTCAGGTGTCGCACGCGGGTAATCAAAGCGGTTGTCGCGCCAATCCTCGACTGGCAAGTTATCTGGTTCGTGAATGCGCCAGGGCAAGGTGTGAAAACGAAACCAACCGTGCTCAGTTTTGACAGGCGCAACATTAATGAGTTTGATACCCGGCGCCATCGGTACCGTACATGTGACAACGTCGCTAAAGTTGTTAAGCAGCCAATCTTGCTCAAGCACCCATGACAGGCTAGGCACAGCATTACGTCGAATATAGGTTGCCGCTGCCGCCGCGTGAACCCGTCGGTTTCCCATCGGATTCAAAAAGACGCCCCGACGCACACGTAGCAGCTTGCCCGACTCGACCGCCTCGTCGACCCAGCGATTGAAACTTGGTTTGGAGGGTGGGTTTGGATCGAGCATGGCTTGACCCACTAGTTGCATGGTTGTCCAGACATCAACATTGCGGGTCAGTAGCGCGTTATCGAGAGTTAGCTTCCAGCGGGCTGTCATTGCCTAGCTGAGCCTTATGGCTAAAGCGGCGCTCATTTGGTCACTATAAAGCTCAGTGATATCTGCTGTTAGTATCATCAGTTGATATTAACAGTAGATATCTTTGTAAAGAAACCACCTGCACTGCCCGATGAACGACCAAGCTAAACATCAATCGCGCTAACGGCCCCTGACCTTGCTCTGAGTTCGAATTTTTGGATTTTCCCGGTTGAGGTTTTGGGCAGTTCACCGAACTCAATGGCCCCCGGTACTTTGAAGCCGGCGAGGTGTTGTTTGCAGTGTTTGATCAACTCTTCGGCTGAGGTTTGGGCCCCGGGCTTAAGCTCGATAAACGCGCAGGGGGTTTCGCCCCACTTGGGGTGGGGCTTGGCCACCACGGCGACGGCCATGATGGCGGGGTGTTTGTATAAGACGTCTTCGATTTCGATGCTTGAGATGTTTTCACCGCCCGAAATGATCACGTCTTTGCTGCGGTCTTTGATCTTGATGTAGCCGTCGGGGTAGCGCACGCCTAGATCACCGGTGTGAAACCAGCCACCGGCAAACGCGGCCTCGGTGGCTTTGGGGTTGCCCAGATACCCTTTCATGCAGATGTTGCCGCGCAAGACGATCTCGCCGATGGTTTGGCCGTCGCGTGGCACGGGTTCGTTGGTTTCGGGGTTGACGACATCGGCCCCGCCTTGCAGGTGATAGCGCACGCCCTGGCGCGCGTGATACACCGCGCGTTCGGCGGCGGGTAGATCGTCCCATTCTTGCTGCGGGGCGCACACGGTGCAGGGGCCATAGACTTCGGTCAGACCATACACGTGGGTGAGGGTGATGCCGAGTGCGTCCATTGCTTCGATGAGCGTAGCCGAGGGTGCGGCACCTGCAACCATGCCTTTGACACGGCGGCCGTTAAGCTTGCTCATGCCGTCTAGTTTGAGTGCTTCGGGGGCATTGACCAGCATGCTGTGCACGATGGGGGCGCCGCAATAATGTGTGACACCATAATCGCGAATCGCGCCGAACACACCTTCAGGCGTGACGCGCCGCAAACAAACGTTGACCCCGGCGCGCGCAGCAATTGCCCACGGAAAGCACCAGCCGTTGCAATGAAACATTGGCAAGGTCCACATGTACACGGGGTGCGAAGGCAGATCCCATTCAAGGATGTTGCTCACGGCGTTCATATACGCGCCACGGTGGTGATAGACCACACCCTTGGGCTCGCCGGTGGTACCTGAGGTGTAATTCAGTGCGATGGCGTCCCACTCGTCGCCCTGAAACGTAACTGGATCATTTTGCTGAACGCCAGCTTGACCCGCCAACAACGTCTCGTATTCATACAAACCAATACGCTCACCGGCGCCGTCGTACTCGCTGTCATCCACGTCAATCACAATGGGCTTGACGTTGGCATTCAAGATCGCCTCTTTCATGACCTTGCTAAATTCGCGATCCACAATCACAACCTTGGCTTGGCCGTGATTCAACATATAGGTCAGGCTTGCGGCATCTAAGCGTGTGTTGAGCGCGTTGAGCACTGCCCCCAATACTGGAACACCAAAGTGGCACTCAAGCATCTCGGGGGTATTAGGCAACATTGCCGTAATCGTGTCGCCCTTTTGTATGCCTAACGCGCGCAAGGCGTGGGCGAGTTGTTGCGCGCGCTGAGAGGTCTGCAACCAGGTGCGGCGGATCTTGCCGTGTACAACCGCCAAACGGTCTGGGTAGACTTCAGCGGCACGCAACAAAAAATCGACTGGGGTGAGCGCGGCATAATTAGCGGCTGTCTTTGGAAGGTTTTGTTCGTAGATGTTCATGATTGATTCTTGATCAAGCTAGAGAATAAATTTCCGTTTCTGTGACGAAGAGGACTGACTGCTGCGTGACTACCGATTCAGTGCTACCAATTCAGTATTAACAGATTGAACAACAGCCAACTTGCGTGAGTCTTGCAAAAGGTTGCGCTAAGCAGTCTTAAGCATCGCCTCATAATCCTCATACACCCTAAACGCCATCTGATGCTCAGCACACAAGCGTTTTTCAAACGTACGGATCTCGTCGCTAATACCAACGCCTCTAAATCCGCCTCGTAACGCCTGCGCATCAACATCTTTGTACGCAATGCGCCACGCTTCGGGCAACGCTTGCGCCTGGGGTAAAGACAACCATAGCCTCAGCAAATGACGACGGCGCTCGGGCTCGGGGTGGTCTTCATATTCAGTGCGCGCGTGCAAGGTGACGTGGTTATTCACGAACTGAATGTCGCCTGGCTCAAGCTCCATATGAAAACAAATGTCGGGGCGCGCAAGCAAGGCATCAAACATATCCAACGCCTCGGTTTGTTGCGCAGTTAAACGCGGCACCTCTTCAAACGTGAGTTGCGCACCAACGATGTGATTACGAATATGTCGGCAGGCAAAGCGGCCGTTTTTTTCGCCCACGATCGACGCTAAATAATAGGGAGGCTCTTCAGCGGCGTGTTCGCCCTGGCGACTGAAATAAAACGGTTCGGTTAACACCTTCGCTAAATCGGGCCGAACCTTTTGCATTTCGGTATACGCCGTCAATGAACTCGACAGCAAACTGGTGCCGCCGCTTTTGGCAGTTTGCAAACACATCAAACCAACGATGTCACTGCCGTCGGCATGAAAATCTAATTTTGAATTGGTGTTGTAACCACGCCCTGTGCCGCCACGGTAGGTGCCACCTGTGTTGGTCACGTCAGACACGTACTGACTTTGCTTGCCTTGCGGTCTTGGCACACCACAACATAAACCCAGGCACCAGAACAAGGTGCGTAGTTCGGCCTTGCTCCAGTTGGCGACCGGAAACCCGCGCACCAAACACAAACCGTAGCGAGTTTGTGTCGCTTGCATCACTTCTGTGAGTAACGCGCGCGTGCAATCGGTTAAGTCAAAATCAGCGGCAGACAATTCAAATTCTGCTTTGCCCAAGGCAAGTACCTTTCGCAAACTCATTTCAAGATCGGTGATTTCGTGCGCAGTGAGTGGGCGGATCCAAGAAGAGTCTTGCTCAAGCTCTGCGCGTACCCAACCTTTAGGGGCAGGTAGTTCTTTCGACAACGTTACAACTGACATCTTTGCTCCTACTACTGTGTATGTTCACGTCTTGTTCTAACTGCTTGGTGCCCGCCTGCTGCTATACATCTTTATATCAGCAGGCACTCTACACAGTTAGTCGCCCTGCAAATTGATCTTCTTCGCCAAGTCTTGTAAAAACGCGGCTTCTTTTTTAATGCGCTCGTTGAACTCATCAACAGGCTGTGCAACAGGCCAGGCGGCTTGATCAGCCAAGGCGGCTTTCATGTCGGGCGACATCGCCACTTGATGCACCGCTTTTTGCATGGCGTTCAAAATATGCTTGGGCGTTTTTGAAGGCGCATACATCGCGTAGCTTTGTGTGATCTCAAAATCTTTGACACCCGCCTCTTGCATGGTGGGCACGTTCGGCACTGCGGGCGAGCGTTGCGCACTGGTCACAGCAAGCGGAGTCAAACGGCCACTATCCAAAAAGTTACGCGCGGTCAAAATACTAGTGATGCCTACCGTCGTTACGCCTGACACGACATCGGTCATCAAAGGCGCGCCACCTTTGTAAGATACGCTCACCATGTCAAGCTTTTCAGAGTTGGCATACATGGCGCCTACCAGCTTGGTCATGTTCTCTGAGCTGCCAAAAGAATAGGTAGCTGGCTTAGCGCGCATCGCTTTGGTGAACTCAGCCATCGTTTTGGCCGGAAACTGCGACGACGTCACAAAGATCAATGGTGAGTCAGCCACCACGGTGACACCAATTAAGTCTTTGAAGGTGTCGTAAGGCAGGTTTTTAATGACCAACGGGTTGATGAGGTGCGTAGACACCACCATCACGTAGGTGTGCCCATCGGGCTCTGCCTTGGCCGCCAGATCGGTGCCAATAATGCCGTTAGCACCAGGCTTGTTTTCAACGATCACGTTCTGTTTTAAAACGGGCCCCAGGCCTTGGGCCAGGCGACGCGAAATAATGTCGGTACCGCCACCAGGTGAGTAAGGCACGATGATTCGTACGGGTTTAGTCGGCCAGTCTGCGGTTTGCGCTTGTGCCGTGGCGCCCGAGCCCAAAGCGATACCGAGCCCTACCAAGCTCAGGGCAAAAGCCCCTGTCAAACTAGGTTTCGCCTTTTTATTTCTCAATGCGTCACTACGTGTAATTGTTTTCACTTCAGTCTCCTGTGCTTGCAGCGCCGGCTGCCTGCTCTTAATTTTTGTCATGTTGTCCTACGATACCCAAAGGGCTGCTGCCTGATTTTGCTCGGCTAACGCCTATGTTCAGTCGCTGCAGCACGCGTTGCATCGCGTCAGGAGTATTGTCCACGAAGTCGCCCCGCTCGGGAGTGCTATCCTTGCTCTATTAGCGTTAACCCCTAAGTTTCCTGATGCAGCACCCCGATCCCACTAAAACCTCAGCACCGCTAGGCGCAAGCGACTCAGCCGCCAACGCGGCGACTCCTGCTGCAACCCCTGCCGCAACGCCTGCAGGACCAGTCGCGCCTCAGTCGCGCCGCGACCTGCTGCTGGCGATGTCTGGCATCGCAGCCTCGGCCGTGGTGGTGGCGTTTGACGCGACCATCGTGAGTACCTCTTTACCCCAAGTGGCACAAGCGCTTGACGGGATTGAGGTGTACGCCTGGGTCGGCACAGGGTATTTTTTAGCCTCAGCCGTCAGCATCATGATTTTTGGGCGACTCGGTGACTTGTTTGGCCGCAAGCCCCTACTGCTTACCGCCTTAGCCATTGTCACCATCACCTCGGTGCTGTGCGGGGTGGCGCAAACCATGGGGCAACTGATTTGTTTTAGGGTGTTTCAAGGCTTGGGAGGCGGCATGATGATGGCAACCGCCTTTGCGGCTCCAGCCGATTTGTTTCCGGATCCGCGCATTCGGGTGCGCTGGATGGTCTTAATCTCTTCGAGTTTTGCGGTGGCAAGCGGGTTGGGCCCCGTACTGGGTGGCGCCGTCACCGAAGCCTTAGGCTGGCGGGCTGCTTTTTTCATCACGCCTGTGGCGGCATTAACTGCGCTCTATTTAACGTGGCGGTTTTTTCCGGCGATCCGGTCAACGCGTACCAGCTCGCCGCGGCTAGATTGGCTAGGCGCCATTGTGCTAACGGTTGCAGTCGGTGCACCCCTGACCGGTATCGGGCGATTGTCTGCGGCCACCACAGGCACTGAGCAACTTTGGGCGCTTGGCGTGATCGCGCTCGGCCTAGCAGCCGTTGCGCTGTTGATCCCGGTCGAGCGCCGAGCCGCGACGCCGATTTTTCCGTTGCGAATTTTGCGCTCGCGCGAAGCAAAGCTTCTCAACCTGGCGGGCATCATGGCCGGCGCTGTCATGTTTATTTTGATTTTTTATATGCCGCTGCTGCTGCAAGATGAATTTAACTTTTCGCCTACCTACGCGGGCCTGCTGCTGACCCCCTTGGTGGCCGTGATGCCCCTGGGCAGCATTATCAACGGGCGTTTGTTTCCACGTCTGAGCGAACCCGCCCGTCTGATGATTTTTGGGAGCGTATTGCTAGGCGTGGGGTGCTTGCTCACCCAAACGTTTTCGGCCAACAGCCCGGCCTGGTGGATTGTGCTGACGATGTCGATCTGCGGCGCCGGCCTTGGCTTTTTACTGCCAAATTTCACGCTCTTTATGCAGATGTTGGCCGAGCAACGTGATGTTGGCGTGGCCTCAGCCTTGATACAGACCACCCGAGCCTTTGGGAGTGCAGTAGGCACGGCGCTCGTGGGCATCGCCGTCGCAAAGCTTTCGGTCACCATGGGGGTCAGGTTTGGTTTAGTATTTTGCGTCTTGTTGTGCGGTTTGATCGGTTGGGTTTGCTCGCAGATTCATATGAAAAACGTCGCGAGATAGGCTAGTATCCACGGTATTCGCTGTTTCATACTGCACGAGCACACTTTTGACCGCCTCAGTTCACTACCCTTTCAAAACCCGCCTGGCCGCTTTGCTCGTAGCGGCGTTGATCGCCCTGATGCCGATCAATCTGCTGACTAATCTGGGTCAGGCCAGTGGCGTGTTTTATGCCTTGACGGCAATCTGCCTGATGATCTGTCTATTGCGTGAAGGTGGGTTCAGCGCCACGCTTGCTGATCTGAAAGAGTATCGTGTCTTAGCGTTAGCGCTGCTCTTTTCAGTGGTTGTGATCGGCATTGCGGCGCTACGCACTGACAAGCGCCTTGATACCGAGTTTGAGCGCGCGCTGCGTGTCAGTCTGTGTACCTTAGTCATTTTGGGGGCGTGCTTGGCGCTTATCCCGCAGTGGTTGCGGCAAGCGACTTGGGGCCTGGTCGCTGCGACGTGGGTCGCTGCTGCTGTCGCGCTTTGGCTGTCATGGGATAGCGTCAAGCGCCCTGACAGCTTGCCCCAGTTCAATGCCGTATCGTATGGTGATTTACTGCTGCTCATGGCGGTCTTGGCGGCGTTCTCAATTGGTTGGCGGCTCACCCGTTTTCGTAAAACCGAGATTGCCGTCAAGGCACTCACGCTAGTGGTGGGCTTGCTTGGTTTTATGGCGACTCAAACCCGCGGCGGCTGGCTAGCCGTGCCGTTTTTTATCGTGATCGGGCTGGTATTGCTTAGCGGCAAAGCAAGCCCGCGTAAGCTGGTACTACCCGCCCTCATTGCCATGCTGATCGCCACGGCAGTCTTCGCCTCGAGCTCTGTGATGCGGCAGCGGTTTCTAGACGCGATCACCCAAACTGCAGAATGTATAGAAAAACCCTTAGCGATCTCTTCAGAATGTGGTCGGATCCAACTGTGGCATGTATCCTGGTTGATGTTTAAGGCTGACCCGCTGTTTGGCAGCGGCTCAACCCAAAGCTTTAGGCCGATGGTCGAAGCGGCTTGGCGCCAAGGCATCGTCTCTGACTTTACCCATGCGCAAGGCTTTGGTGAGCCTCATAGCGACATCATGTTTAGCCTCGCCAGCCATGGCTTACTAGGCTTGGCGGCACTACTCTTAATGTACGTTACACCCGCCTGGATCTTTGCAAGACGGCTCTCAACCCAAGTCGCAGGGCCGGCGCGTGTAGCCGCCGCGATGGGCTTAGTCGTATGCGTGGGGCTTTTTGTGTTTGGCTGGACTGAACTCATTTTGCGCACCCTTCGCACGCTCAGCTTTTACTCGATGAGCATCGCTTGGCTGCTGGCGCTTTCAGACGAGCGCTTCTTGAAGCGGAGTTAAGGCGAAGTTTAAGCGGCTAATCGGTGACATCAAGCAGGATCGCGGTGCTTTGAACCTTTGCACGCAACGCGCCCTCAAGGTTTGTTACGCCTGTCGCGCGCTTGATCGTTTATTACGCCTGCCGCGCTTGCTGCTGAAACCGCCAACTACTTTCGCACATATCCTTTAAATCACGCGAAGCACGCCATCCTAGCTGCTTTGCCGAAAAATCTACACTGGCATAGCAACTGGCAATATCGCCGGCGCGACGAGGTGCAACGCTAAAGGGCACCGACGTGCCGCTTGCGGCCTCAAAGGCCCTGATCATCTCAAGCACACTATAGCCGCGTCCGGTACCTAGATTAAACCTGTGCAAGCCGCTCTGTTGGGTTAGAAACTTGAGTGCTGCAAGGTGACCTTCAGCCAAATCCATCACATGTATGTAGTCGCGCACGCCCGTGCCGTCGGGGGTATCGTAATCGTTACCAAAGACCTTCAGTTGCGGTAATTTACCAACAGCCACTTGTGCAATAAATGGCATCAAATTGTTTGGGATGCCGTTGGGATTTTCGCCAATCAGGCCCGAAGCGTGCGCCCCCACAGGATTGAAATATCTGAGGGCCGCGATATGCCATGAGGGGTCAGACGCCATGAGATCTGACAAGATCTCTTCAATGTGTAACTTGCTGCGGCCATACGGGTTGGTTGCGCTGGTGGGATGCGCTTCGTCGATTGGTAAATATTTTGGATCGCCATACACAGTGGCGCTTGAACTAAACACCAGCGTTTTGCACTGAGCCGCCTGCATGGCCTGCAACAAGCTGATCGCACCTTGCACGTTATTGGCGTAATACTCGACCGGTTTTGACACCGACTCGCCAACCGCTTTGAGGCCCGCAAAATGGATGACGGCGTTGATCTGTTGCTCGGTCAGTGTGCGCTGCAAGAGTGCAGTGTCGCGCACATCGCCTTCAATCGTTGTGACAGGTGAGCCCAAGATTTGCTCAAGGCGCTTCAGTGCACCACGATCGCTATTGCTGAAATTGTCGTAAACCACGACGCGATGGCCCGCCTCAAACAGAGCCACGGCAGTGTGATTACCAATGTAGCCAGCGCCACCGGTTAGTAAAACGTTCATTTTGTCTTAGCTGGGCGCATCAAACGCCTGCTTTAAAAATCGTTGAAGCACCATACTAACCGCCCCAAAGCGGTTATAACAAGCAGACCTCTTGGAAGAATGATGCAAGCCTCCATTAGTAAACGCAAGACAGTCAAGTGCTTGGTTACTTCTACTAACAATTCGACTTGTGTCGTTTTTTGACTTTAGGGGGCGCCAGGGGATTGAATTGCGCGCAAGCATGTCGCAGACTGTCTGTATCGGCGCCGAGGGCGCACCACTCATCCGAGCAGCAAGGCTAAGCAATGCCCATCACTCATCCGCACCTGCGCTTCAAAGCTGGCAACGCCGTCACCCTGCTTGAAAACGGCGTGCAATTGTTTCCGGCTCTTTGCGAAGCGTTTGATCAAGCCACGCGTAGCATTCAGGTTGAAACCTATATTTTTCGTTTAGATGCGGCTGGCGCAAAGATTTTGCATCATTTAAAGCTTGCAGCACTGCGCGGCGTGCGGGTGCGAGTCATGCTGGATGGCTTTGGTAGTGCCCAAGACGAACAAGCCATTCAAGCTGAATTGCAGTCGGTCGGTGCCCACTGCCGAATCTATCGTCCAGAGCCCAAACGATTCACGCTTCGCTCGTTTGACTTTAAACGGCTACGGCGTTTACATCGAAAAATCGTCGTGATCGATTCGCGCGTAGCGTTTATTGGTGGCATCAATTTTGAAGACGATTATTTAACGCCTGAGTTGCTCAAACGAGATGTTGAAGACAATTGTCTGACGCCTGAGTTGCTCAAACAAGAAAGCGATCCACGCTTTGATTACGCAGTACAAATCACGGGGCCTGTTGTCGCTGACGCTGTTCACGCGCAAGATCTGCTTTGGCTGCGCCTAAACTGGCGACTCTTGCTGAGGGGGCCCCGCACCTGGCGTCACTTACGCTTTAGGCATCAGCGCCATCGCGCAGCGCTGTACCCGGCTACGGGTGTCGTCCTAGCCGCACTGGTGTTGCGCGATAACCTACGCTATCGCAAAGCAATCGAAACCGCTTACCTTGAAGGCATCAAGCAAGCACGACACACCATCATCATCGCCAACGCGTATTTTTTACCTGGTCGCAAACTGCGGCACGCCCTCATTGAAGCGGCGCAGCGAGGCGTGAAGGTCAAGCTTCTACTGCAGGGCAAAATCGAATATCGCATGCAATACCATGCGACCCGCTGGATTTACGAGCAGTTTTTGCATGTAGGTATTGAAATCTATGAATATCTGCCTAGTTTCTTACATGCCAAAGTCGCTGTGCTGGATGATGTGTCAACCGTTGGATCCTCAAACCTCGACCCCTTTAGCTTACTGCTTGCACGCGAAGCGAACGTATTGATTGATGACGCTGCTTTCACGCAATCACTGCGGCAGTCGCTTGAAGCAGCGATCGTACACGGCAGCAAAGTCATTGAGCACACGCTGTACGCACGGCGCCCTGTGTTGACTCGCCTGGCAGATGGTTTGGCGTATTTGCTGCTCAGGGTAGGCGTTGCCTTGACTGGCAAGGGCAGCGACTACTAATGAATCGCTAAAAATTGACACGATCACCTGACGCAATTGCCTCACACAATTTTCTGTAATAAACGCCTCAAATGAACAGCCTAAACGACCATCTCAAACAATCACCTCACGCGCTCGAGCAAAAAGAATCAGGCTCAACGCTCAGTTACGGCAGTTCAAGCTCGGCAAAGATCGGCGCATGATCCGATAACTGCGACCACGGCCGGCCACGCAGTACGCGGGCATTACGCACCGCAAACCCACGTTGATAAATGCGATCGAGGCGCAGCCACGGAAACGCACTAGGAAACGTACGAGGCGGTGGTGTCGGGCTATAGGCGCCCTCCATCGACAACTGGTTTTTGCGTTGCGCCTCACGGCGAAATAGCCCCGCGCGAATCTCTAGCGGGGTATCGCCCCGCCATACCCCTCGCAATTGGTACATCGATTCTCGCAGCTTGGGCATCACGCCTTGGGTACGCGGTGCATTGGCAAACACTTCGTACACGCCAAGTTGCTGAACAAACAAGGGGGCCAGGCGATCTTTCCAATCGTTAAAATCGCCCGCGATCAGCATGGGGGCGTTGTCAGGCACCATCCGCCTGATACGCTCGGCCATCACTTCGATCTGGCGCACACGACCGCCAGCAAATAACCCCAAGTGCACGACAAAGCAATGCACTTCACGCCCATTCACCTTGATCACCCCATGCAACAAGCCGCGCTGCTCTAAGCGATGATCTGAAATATCTTGGTTTTCGAAGCTAACAATTGAGTGCCGCGATAGCAAGGCATTGCCATGGTCACTTTGGCTTTTAATGGCGTTGCAGCCGTAGGCAACGTCCATATGCAAGGCTGCCGCCAAGGATTCGTGCTGGGCGTGCAAACGACCATTGCGGTCGTTGCGCCCTTGCACTTCTTGCAAAAACAACAGATCGGGTCGCAGGCCGTGCAAGCCGAGTCGCAAATCCACCATTGAGTCGCGCCCCGCAAGAGAGCGACCTTTGTGGATGTTGTAGCTGACGACTCGAAGCAACGACATATTGGTCGATGTTGCCGCGTGAGACAGACATCGCCTATTTAGTAATTAAGCGCGTAACTCGCCATAAGAAGCATGACGAACTAAACATCAAAAGCGTACTAAACAACAACCAAAACCTTCCAGCCTTTTCACTACAGCCTGACGTCGATCTTTAAGTTTTGACTTCTGGCTGACGCAAACGAATGTGCAGCTCGCGCAACTGCTTTTCGTCAACAGGCGACGGCGCTTGGGTAAGCAAGCACTGCGCACGCTGCGTTTTTGGAAATGCAATCACATCACGAATCGACTCGGCACCGGTCATCATGGTGACGATACGATCCAAGCCAAAGGCGATACCACCATGAGGTGGTGCGCCATACTGCAAGGCGTCAAGCAAGAAGCCAAACTTGAGCTGTGCTTCTTCGGCATCAATCTTCAGTGCACGAAACACTTTGCTCTGAATTTCTTCGCGGTGAATACGTACTGAACCTCCGCCGATCTCCCAGCCATTGAGCACCATGTCATAGGCTTTGGCGGTTGCCTTTGAAGGATCGGTGCTGAGCAGATCTTCGTGACCGTCTTTGGGGCTGGTAAACGGATGATGCGCAGCCACGTAGCGATCGGCTTCTTCGTCGTATTCGAACATCGGAAAATCAACCACCCAGAGTGGTTTCCAGACGGCTTCAAACAGCTCGTTGGTACGACCAAACTCGCTGTGGCCAATCTTGACGCGCAACGCGCCGATGGCGTCGTTCACAACCTTAGCGCGATCGGCACCAAAGAAAATCAGATCGCCATCTTGCGCACCGGTGCGCTTGATCATTTCGGCAAGCGCTGCGTCGTGCAAGTTTTTAACAATCGGTGACTGCAAGCCATCCCGGCCTTTTGCCACTTCATTGACTTTGATCCAGGCCAAGCCTTTTGCACCGTAGATCGAGACGAACTTGGTGTAACTATCAATTTCGCTGCGCGAGATGATGCCACCTTTTGGCACGCGCAAGCCAACAACGCGACTGCCTTCAGTGGTAGCCGCTTGGGCGAACACTTTGAAGTCGACGTCTTTCATGACGTCGGTTAAATCTGTGAACTCGAGCTTGACGCGCAGATCAGGTTTGTCTGAACCATACAAGCGCATCGCTTCGCTATAAGGCATGAGCGGAAACGGATTGGCCAACTCAACGTTTTGCACGGCTTTGAACACATGACGGATCATGTCTTCAAATATTGCACGAATTTCTGTTTCGTTTAAGAAAGACGTTTCGCAATCGATCTGGGTAAATTCGGGCTGACGATCAGCGCGCAAATCTTCGTCACGAAAGCATTTGGTGATTTGGTAGTAGCGATCAAATCCCGACACCATCAACATCTGTTTAAACAGTTGTGGCGATTGTGGCAAGGCAAAGAACTCGCCCGCGTTCACGCGCGAAGGCACCAGATAATCACGCGCGCCTTCAGGTGTGCTCTTGGTGAGCATGGGGGTTTCGATATCGATAAAGCCTAGGCCATCTAAAAACTTACGCACTTCGATCGACACGCGATAACGCAACATCATGTTGCGTTGCATCTGACCGCGGCGCAGATCAAGCACGCGATGTGTCAGACGGGTGGTCTCAGACAAGTTTTCATCGTCGAGCTGAAATGGTGGCGTGACTGAAGGATTGAGGATTTCGACTTCGCGGCAGAGAATTTCGATTTCGCCAGAGGCGAGCTCTTTATTAGAGGTGCCGGCAGGGCGCTCGCGCACTAAACCGGTGATGCGAATACAAAACTCGTTACGCAGACGCTCGGCGATTGCAAAACCTTCGACGTTATCGGGATCAAACACGATTTGGGCTAAACCCGCGCGATCGCGCATGTCGATAAAGATCACCCCACCGTGATCACGGCGGCGATGTACCCAACCAAACAACGTAACGGTTTGACCTAAG